>JBJMGL010000127.1:0-37546 GCA_045807985.1 Bryobacteraceae bacterium | reverse complement strand
TAAGTAGGTCCTCAAAAGTCTTTTGACAAGCGTCTACGGGTCATGGCTGATGACAGTGCTCCGTTCCGCCTGACGACCCAGCAGCGCATGACTGTCCAACGGCTCGTGCATGGAACGCGCGAGGCGCGTCTTCTCCGGCGCGGACAAGCGTTGTTATGGCGCGACGAAGGCGAAAGCACGACGGAAATTGCAGTACGGCTCGGGGTTTCCCGCCAAACAGTCCACAACTGGATAACGTGCTTCGCCGTCCGGTCCGGCCCGGTTTCCGAACGCTTGACCGATGCCGGACGAAGCGGTCGTCCGGCGACTGCGCAGGGAGTCATCGATCCGCTCATCGCCGAACTGATCGACGGCGATCCTCGGGATTGGGGCTATGCCGCCACAGCCTGGACGGCTCCGCTGCTGCAGAGACATTTAGCCGAGCAACATCAAAAAGTGGTCAGTGTCATGAGCGTGCGTCGGGTCATTCACCGATTGCGGCGGCGCTGGAAACGTCCGCGCTATCGCCTGGCGCTTCGGTCCGCGACATGGCGCCAAGCAAAAGGGGGCTGCAAAGAGGCTTAAAAGGCCGTCTCCGCACGCTCGTGCTGATGTTGGACGAAACCATTGTGACCGAAACTCCGCCGCTCTATGCCCGTTATGGGCCAGTCGGAGCACAAGCCGAAGTGCCCATCAGTGGCTCTCGTGCCAAGCGCATTTTGCACGGGGCGATCAACATCCGCAGCGGCGACGTGATCCTACTGGCGACGGCGGAATGGGACGCAGAAACGCAGCAAGCTTTTTTGCGCCAGATCCGGTCGCACTGGCGGGGTTGGCACATTGTGCTGTTTGAAGACCGTGGTCCGGCGCATACGGCGGCCGAGAGCCGGGCACTGGTTCGTGAGCTAGGAGTTGAAGGGCGCTGGTTGCCACGCGCCACGCCGGAGTTGAAGGCGATGGACAATCTGTGGAAACACGTAAAAGCCAACGTGTTAGCCAACCAGCCCACCCGCTCGATGGACCAAAGCGCCGAGGCAGCGTGTCAATACATATTAGGTTTGTCCCGGCGCGAACGATTACGCAAAGCGGGGATTTTGTCTGGCCGTTTCTGGCTCGCCAAGCTGTCAAAAGACTTTTGAGGACCTACTTAATAAGGAGCGTTTAATAACTCTGGTTGCTCAACGGCATTCGCGGCTGTATATAATTCCACAATTTGTTCCGGTTCCCCATCCGCGACAATACGTCCCTTATCCAAGTAAAGAGCGCGATCACAATGCTCCACAACCTGTCCCAAGCTGTGTGTCACAAACAAGATTGTTTTGCCGGAACGGCGAAAGTTTTCCAGTCTTTCAAAGCATTTCTGTTGGAACGCCGTATCGCCCACTGCGAGAATCTCATCCACTACGAGAATATCTGGATTTACTTCTGTTGCCACGGCGAATGCCAAACGAGTGTACATGCCTGACGAATACTGCTTCACGGGCGAATCGATGAAATCGCCAATATCGGCGAAATCAATAATACTCTTTTCGCGTGCCTTCATCTCACGTTTCGTGAAACCCATCAGCAGTCCGTTCATCAGCACATTTTCGCGTCCCGTGAGTTCGCCGTGAAAACCGGCCCCCAATTCGATCAAAGGAGCAATCGAACCATGTACTTCCACCCGTCCGAAGGTCGGCTTGTACACTCCGGCAATCAGTTTTAGCAGCGTGCTTTTGCCTGAACCGTTGCGGCCAATTAAGCCAACCATTTCTCCTTCATGCACATCGAAGGAGACATTCCGCACCGCTTCGAAATTATGAAACTCCGATTTGTGCCGGAAAAATTTAGTAAATAATTCCCGCAAAGAATCTGGGCGCTCATGAATGAGCCGGAACCGCTGCGTTACGTTTTCTACTCTGATAACGGGAGATTTCATAGGCTGTTTCCCTCAGACGTAGTAAACAAACTGATCTTGATACCGGCGGAAAACAGCAAAGCCGATAAACAAAGCCAGAAACGCGCAAACGAACGAAGCCAAAATTGATTGCGCCGTTGGGAGCAGGCCATAGTAAACGCTGAGCCGGAAACCATTCATCACAAAGATCAGCGGGTTGAGCTTGAAAATCCAACGGTACTGGGCTGGGAAGAAATCAATCGAGTAAAGAATCGGCGTGATATAAAACCAAACCTGCAGGACAACCTGCAAAATATGGGCAACGTCGCGGTAGTAAACATTAGCCGCGGCAAAGAAAAAGGTCGCGCCAATCGTGAAAATCGTTAAAGCCAGCAGCGGCACCGGCAGATAAAGCCATGTAACGTAGAACGGATGCCCCATAACAAGCACAATCAGAATGAGCGGGATCAATGACAGCAGCAGATTAATCATGTTCGATGCCACTGCCGCTAACGGAAAAACCACTTTGGCGACGCGAATTTTTTTAAGGAGATCGCCGTTTCCAACCACGGATTCGGCCGCATACGCCAGCGACTGTGAAAAGAAGGTCCACGGCAAAATCATGCTCAGCAGGAAGATCGCATAATGGGGAATATTCATTTTGAGCACGCTGGAGAAAACCACGGTCAACACCAGCATGAGCAGCATGGGGTTCAGCAGCGCCCATAGAAAGCCCAGGACCGAACGCTTGTAGCGAACTTTTAATTCTTTCAGAGCCAGCGCCCAAATCAGTTCGCGATAGCGAATGGAATCTCTTACGAGTTCAATCATCTTGCAATTTGCGTATCAAGGCTCTACCGCCAAAGGCAGGCTGTGTGCAACTTCAATTATTTTAGCGCTGTGGCGCTTTGGGCCGGAGAATTCTCCCTGAGATAAGCACTAAACCACTCAATCGTCCGTCGCAGGACATCCAAACGGTTTTTCGGCTCATGAAATCCATGGCCCTCGCCCGGGTAAACCACGAGTTGTGTCGGCACCTTCTGAGATTTCAGCGCATGCCAGAACTCAAAGGACTGCGGCGCTGGACACTCGCCATCACGCTCTCCCACCACCACCAGCGTGGGCGTCTTCACCTGCTTGATGAATGTGATGGGAGAGCTCTTCGCGTAGACCGCCGGGTCATCATAAACCGAAGCTCCAAAGTAAGGAATCATCCATTCATCAATCGAGTTTTGGCCGTAATAGCTCTGCCAGTTCGCAATACCCGCGCCCGCTACCGCCGCGCGAAAACGGTTCGTTTGCGTAACCGTCCACATGGTCATAAAGCCGCCGTAACTCCAGCCTGTCACTCCCAAGCGGTTGCTATCTACCGGCGCTTGCTTGATCACCTGATCGACGCCAGCGAGAATGTCGCGCAAGTCGCCGCCGCCAAAATCTTTGACATTCGCTCTGGTAAACGCTTCGCCCTCTCCATAGCTGCCGCGAGGATTGGGGAAAAAGACAAAATACCCCAAGCTCGCCAGAACCGACATATCAAAACGAGCGGACGGCCAAGCGGGCGTCACGGAACCAGCAGGCCCGCCATGAATTTCCGTCACCATCGGATAGCGCTGGGCCGGGTCATAATGCTCGGGATAAAGCAGCCAGCCCTGCATCCGAAATCCTTCGTTCTGCCATATAACACTTTCGGCCTTGCCCCAATGCGGTTTCTGGTCGGCGTTGACACGCGTCAGTTGACGCCACTCGCCAATCGGCCCGGCCCACACTTCCGGAGCACGCTCCCAGGAAGACCGGACGATAGCGCTGGTCCGCCCATCCTTAGCCAGTGAAAAGTTCGGGAAATTGCCGTCCTGATGGACCCCCTCGTTGCCTTGCCAGATCGTCTCTCTCTGTCCTCTGTTCACGTCAAGGGTCGATATAGCCCCATGTCCATCAACAGTCTCCGTGAAAATAATGTGAGTACTGCTCTGCCACGACAAACCGCTCGGCGAAGCTTTTCGCCCGGAGGTCATGTTGCGCGGCTCTCCTCCGCTGCTGTTGATTACGAAAAGATCGCCGCCGTTAAATCCCTGGTCGCTCATGATTCCGCCAAGGAAGGCGATCTGTTCACCATCCGGCGACCAGCGCGGCACGGCAAGCTGACGGTCAACTGGTGGACGATACAGGGGGGTCATCTGCCCCGAATTCACCGCCACCGTATAAAGCTGCGCAATCCACCAATTGTTATCGGCTGGACCCGGAGCCGCCAAAGCAGCAAATCGTGTTCCATCCGGAGCCCAGTCATACTCATAAATATTCAGTTCAGCGGGCGACACCTGGCGCATGTTGCCGCCTGTTGCACCGATAATCGTAAGCCGCTGATTGTGAACGTCACTTCCAATCGCGCCGGTTTGAGCGGGCTCCGCCTCCAGCGGACCGCCGCCTCCACCACCCTCCGCATAAAGAAACGCCAATTGTTTCCCGTCAGGCGACCAGCGGATGTCAGTAACATACCCCTTCAATGAGGTAACCCGCTGCGCTTTGCCTTCCCCAACCGCGTACAAGTACACCTGCTGTTGTGACGGCGAGCCGGCATCGGAAAGAAAAGCAATAACCCTGCTATCAGGCGACCAGCGAATCCCGGCATTTTGATGAACTCCGTCGCTATTACCCGCCTGAATCAGCTTCGGCGCACCTGACTTTAAGTCAAGCAAATAAACATCATTACCTTTGCCATCCGGCGTTGTGATGATCCAAGCTACTTTCCCGCCGTCTGGCGAAATCGTAACTCCCGAAATGGCACGTACCTGCTCTAACTGCTTAAGAATGGGCCCGACCGAGGGCTCCTGCGCTTGGATAAAAGAAATGAAAAGACAGGCGCAAAATACCCGCAAGCTAATCAGGGAAAGTTTTGTCATTAGTGAATACCAAGTGTGCCGCGCACAGAGTCAATCAGCTTTGCCGGGTCATAAGCAACACCTTCTTTGAATACATATTTGACCTTTTCGCAATCAGCGATTTGAGCGGAAGGATCACCCTCGACAACAACCAAATCAGCCTGCTTACCGGAGTTGATCGAGCCAATGCGATCCGCCTGGCCCAGATATTGCGCCCCATTCAGCGTATAAATGCGTATTGCTTCCTCCGGCTTAAAACCCGCCTCCACCAGCAATTCTAAGTTTCGCTGATCGCCAAAGCCGGGCAGAGCGCCACCATTGCCCGTAGGGTCACAACCGGCAATTAACAAACCGCCCGCTGCAACAAATTCCCGCTCGAACTCCATTTCTTTTCTAAGCCATTTCTCGTCGCGGATGGTGCCATGACTAACGCGTTCCTTGGCTGTCAAGTAGCTAATTGCTGCTTCCGGCGACATTGCTTGAAGTTGGCGCTCTTCGAATAGCGGACGTCCGGGCAGAAAAGCTTCAAACACCGCCAGAGTAGACGTAATGGCAACATGATGCCCCACTAGAGTACGAATCATACGTTGCGCTTCCGGTCCCTTCAAATCTAAGCTCATGATGGAGGCCATTACCTGCTGATTGCTCGGGCACGCGTTATGCTGCTTGCCGGAAGCAAACTCAGCATCTACCAACAGGCCATGCTCCAGGTTGTCGATGCCCAGTTCCGCTGCTTCGGTGAAGCCAACTGAGCAGAGATGTCCAGTCATCTTCAGCCCGCGCCGGTGAGCTTCCTGAATCGCCGCACCAAGTGCGTCATGCGAAATATTCATGTATGCCTTGAAAGAAGTAGCGCCTTCGCGCGCCCAAAAATCCACTGTACGGCGAGCTTGTTCCGGCGAATTGATACTCGGCATTTGAATGGAAAAACTGCCGGGTCCTTCAATATAGGGTCCGGTAGCGTCCATTTTGGGTCCTGGCATTTTACCTGCATCGATAAGCCGCTTGATATTAATATCTGTGTAAGGCTCAAGCGAACCGCCGGTTCGCATGGTTGTGATACCTGAGGCGAGGTACAAGCGCGGTGCGCTGAATGCCTGCTCACTATAGATCGGCACACCGCCGCCAGAAGGATAAAATAAGTGTTCGTGCATACCGACTAAGCCAGGGAAGACGGTATGCCCAGATAAGTCGAGTTGCCGCACGCCAGCTGGTACCGGGGTACTTTCTGGAGTTCCTACTGCGCGGATCTGGCCGTTCTCAATAACGACGATTTGATTTTCCCGCGCAGCACTTCCAGTTCCGTCAATGACACGCACATGGACCAGCGCCAGTGAGCGCTCATGCAGAGCTATAAATGGCTCTGTACCGGGTGTCAGTCTCCTTTGCCCCCAAGCCAAGAAGGGACAAAGGAGACTGACACAGGCGAAAACAGCAAGACATTGGAACAAACGGCAATTCTACACCCCTCGCTGTCTGTATCTAAACCTGTCTAGTGCGTCAATTGATGCCGGGACGCGGCCCGTTTCTGCTCTTCTTTCCGGTCATGCTCTTCCTGTTCCCGGGCACGGCGTTCCCGTTCAGCGACAAGCTGCTCGTAGATAGGAATCTGCTGTGGAGTTAAAATCGACTTCACCCGGTTGATCTGTTCATTTCTAACCTTGAGCATCTCAGGCCGGTACTGATCGCGCACTGCTCTCGTTTTCGCTTTCGTTTCGTCCATGATCGCTTCAAGCTGGCTCACCTGCGCGGACGTTAACCCCAGCTTTGAGCGCATCTCAGACAAATAATGCTGGCGTAAATCTTCGCCTTTCGCATTCACAACCGTGGCGCTGTAGTATCGGTGCGCCAAAGCTCCCACAGCGACTCCACAGCAAAACAGCAACATTGCCAGGAGAACAGCCGACCACTGATTTCGCTTCATGCTGACCTAAACTCAAAATCCTTAACGGCGCGGAGGAGAAGGAACGCCCTCCAGGGAAGAGGTGCTTACGATTGCCTCTGTGTAGTCCGTCTGCTCCGCCGAACCCTCCGCAATCAGAGCATCCGCGTAGCTTGCGCTCATCTGAGGTGTTGTCGCCAAGTTCAGCGCCAATAGCAGTAAACATAAGGCAGCCGAGGCTGTCATCACGCTCCGGCCCAGTCTGCGGAAGATAAACGGAAAGCTATGACGCGCCTCGATCTTCTGCCAAAGCATGGGCATGAAATTAACGGAAGGCTCCATGTCGGGAAACGATCGGCGGTAGTGCTGGAAGAATTGATCCAGTCCGGACTCGTCGTCACTCATCATCTCTTGTTTCCTCATACCATCCACAGCGTCTCCTCAGCTAACCCTAAAACCTGCCGTTCGCAACAGCAGTCTGATATGCCTTCAGAACTCGCTGACGAGCACGGAAAAGGCGAACTTTCAACGCGTTCTCATTCACCCTGTAGATCCGTTCTAACTCCTTCAGCGACAACCCTTCCACTTCCTTCAAAGTAAGCAACAAACGGTCCTCTTCGGAAACATGCTGAAACAGCGCGTCCATGAACTCCCGAGTCTCTCCCTTTTGCCGCTCCTCCGTTTCCTGTCTTCCTCCAGCGAGCGAGTCAGCCATCATCACCTGCTGCTCGCTTAGATCCGCCATACGAGATTCATTCCGGCGCTTTGCCCGCCGCAAATAGTCATAACAGGCATTCACAGTCAGCCGGTAAAGCCAAGGCTCGAACACCTCAGCGGTCCGAAGCTGATCCAACGAATAGTACAACCTGACAAAAACCTCTTGTCCTACATCCTCAACATCTTCCGGGCGTCCAATTAGCCGCGAGATGGTGCCGAGAATACGCCGCCGGTAAGCCAGAACTATCTGATTAAACGCTCCAGCATCCCCGGTTCGCGCCTTCTCGATTAGATCTTGTTCAACAAGCATACCGGCCGCAAATCCGCCGGAATCTGTAAATCTCCCTATACAACTAGGCGCTCCAGCAACTTGTTAGGTTACAAAGCTTTACCTTAGAAGTCCAAGCGGCTGGAAGAGAAACTGCCAAGAGAACACGCCAGCTCTCGAAAATTATACAAAAGGATTGTAGAAGATTGCAATTTGTGATATATAGTTAGCAGATTGCTATATGAGCGTTGCCGAGAAAATTCGGTATCTCCGCCTCGTGGAAGGCCACCTTCGCGGCCTTGGCCGTGAGATGACGCAAAAGGAGGTGGTTAGCGCCATCCGTAGTGAATTTCAGCGCACCGTAAGCCAGCCTTATCTTTCGCAATTAGAGAGCGGACGCCGTAAGCACTTAACCAACACTACGCGCCTACTACTAGCTAAATTCTTTCGTGTTCATCCCGGTTATCTGGTGGACGATCCGGAAGGCTTTCAAACAGAACTGATCAGTGACTTGCGAGATGCGGAGGACAAACTGGATCTCTGGTTTATTGCGGGAGCCGAACGATTCCGCCGAGATCCCCCTTTGGCAGAAGCATTGCTCCAAATTTCACGGCACAGTGACACGCGTAAGTGCCTGCTGCTGCTTGCTGCCATTCTTGACACGCCGGATCTCGTCGGGCGTTTATGGGAAGTATTGCAGTTGAAAGAAGGAAGGGAACATGACGTGGCCTGACATTTATCTGTTTTGCTTGACGGTGGGCGGTTTATGGAGCGTGATCTCGCTCCTGGGCGGCATGGACATTGGGCATGGCCACTTCCACTTGGGCCACCACGGGCATCACGGGGCGGGTCACCATGGCCCGGCTCATCACGGCCACTCGCATGTATCCGACATGCTGAACCCAGGCTCCATTGCTGTATTCATGGCATGGTTTGGCGGCATCGGCTACCTGCTCACACGCCATTCCGGTCTGGAACTGTGGGTTGATTTTGGATTCGCAACCGCAGTCGGACTGCTGGGAGCTTGGCTCTTATCCCGCTTTCTAAATTTTTTGCAGAATCGTGAGCGCCCGCTGAATCCCGCCGACTACGAAATGACCGGAGTACTCGGTCAGGTATCCAGCCCGATACGGTCCGGCGGAGTGGGCGAAGTGATTTATCTTCGTGACGGAGGCAGAAAGCTGGTGCCCGCGCGCAGTGAAGAAAACATCGATATTAGCCGTGGACAAGAAGTGATTGTCACCCGCTACGAAAAGGGAATTGCATACGTACGCACCTGGGAAGCAATGACCCAGTTGAACAGCCCATGGCTCGGTTCAGAAACATTGCAAAAGGAGAATGGAAATGTCCGGTGAAGTTGTGATTATTTCAGTCGTTGTGGTGCTGATTCTGCTCAGCTTTATGACTGCCATGGCGGCGATATATCGAAAAGCGGGTCCGCATGAAGCCCTGATTGTGTATGGGATACGCGGAACCCGCATTGTAAAAGGCCACGGAACCATGATCGTCCCCATGGTTGAGAACTACCGTCAACTTTCTTTACAGCTCATGTCGTTCGATGTCGCGCCGCAGCAGGATCTTTATACCAAACAAGGCGTGGCTGTGACTGTGGAAGCCGTGGCGCAAATTAAAGTGAAAAGCGATCCCGAATCCATCCAAACCGCCGCGGAGCAATTCCTGACGAAAACGGACCAAGCGCGGGAAGGCTTGATCCGGCTCGTCATGGAAGGACATCTGCGCGGCATCATCGGACAGTTATCCGTCGAGCAGATCGTAAAAGAGCCTGAAATGGTAGGCGACCGCATGCGAGCTACCTGCGCCGACGATATGAGCAAGATGGGCCTGGAGGTTGTCTCTTTCACCATTAAAGAAGTTCGCGACAAAAACGAATACATCACGAATATGGGCCGTCCCGATGTCGCTCGCATCCGGCGCGATGCGGATGTAGCAGCCGCAGAAGCAGAACGGGACACTGCCATTAAACGGGCTGAAGCAATGCGAGCCTCTGCGGTCGCCAGAGCGCAAGCAGACCAGGAACGCGTGCTCGCCGAAGCGCTCTCCTTAGCGGCGCAGGCCGAAGCTCAGCGCGACCTGGAAATCAGAAAAGCGCAGTACGTCGAGACGATTAAACGCCAGCAAGCCCAAGCGGATAAATCATACGACATCCAAGCAAACATCATGCAGCAGCAAGTGGCCACGGAAGCTGTTCGGGTCCGCCAGGTGGAAAAGGAAGGTGAAATTAAAGTACAGGAAGCAGAGATTCTGCGTCACGAAAAGGAACTCATCGCGACCGTTCTGAAGGGCGCCGAAATCGAACGGAAACGGATCGAGATGATCGCTGAAGCCATGCGGAGAAAGGTGACTGCCGAAGCTGAAGGCGCTGCTGCCGCGACGCGGTTGCAAGGCGAGGCGGATGCCGAAATCATTGCCAAGAAGGGCGAAGCGGAAGCCAAGGCAATGAACGTGAAAGCCGAGGCCTATCAGGAATGGAACCAGGCCGCTGTGGTGGACAAACTCATTACCAACATGCCTGAAGTCGTAAGAGCGTTAGCGGCACCGCTTGCCAATGTGGACAAAATCACGATCGTGTCCACTGGCGAAAACGGAGCTGCCGGCATGCATAAAATTACTGGCGATATGACCAAAATGGCAGCCCAGATTCCGGCGCTCTTTGAGACGCTGTCTGGAATGCAAATGTCCGAACTATTGGGAAAGGTAAGGGGGATCAATGACCGCTCTGGTTCCGATGGGAAGGCTAACGGCTCGACACCAAGGGCCTGATGGGGGGAAAAGGATGCCATTACTGGATCGAGTGACAACGCTCATCAGGGCAAACCTGAACGACTTAGTGGATAAGGCCGAAGATCCGGAGAAGCTGCTCAAGCAGCTTCTCCTCGACATGCAAAACCAGTTCATGCAAGTCAAGACACAGGTTGCCATTGCCATTGCGGATCAGCACCTACTTGAAAAAAAACAGACGGAAAATCTGGAAGCGCAACGCGACTGGGTGCGTAAGGCCGAGCTAGCCATTACTAAAAATGAAGAAGATCTGGCGCGCATCGCATTGGAACGTTCTTTGACCTACGAAAACGCCGCCAAAAACTTTGCGCAACAGATTGAAGATCAATCTCACCAGGTAAACATTCTGCGCGACGCCTTGCACCGGCTGGAGCAGAAAATGACCGAAACGAAAACCAAGACTGAACTCCTGATTGCGCAACACCGCAGAGCCCGCCTGGCAGCCCGCGCCGGAACGGCACAGCTTAAGGAATTCGAAGGCGAAGCACTGCTACAACGCGCTCAATCAAAGGTATCGGAAGCCGACGCGCTCGGCCGCGGTTACCTCCTTGCTGCCGAGCCGGGAGCCGAGCAGCGCCTGGCCGCGCTCGAAAAATCAGACCGGGTCGAACAGTTATTAGCCGAACTAAAAGCTCGAAAAGCCGAAGAGCAGCATTAATGCGACACGCCCGGAAAAGTAGGGCTATCACGCTGGCCTGCGCCCTTTTGTCAGCGTGCCAAAGCCCGAAATCAGCCCCGAGCAGCAACACTCAGCCGAGAGTAAAAACTGTGGTATTGAATCCGTACTCCCCTAAACCTGCCGACTCGAAACTAACTCGCGGCAGTGTCGAAATTCAGCATGCGGCTATTATTGGGATTGCTGCGAAGGCTGCCTCGACATTAGCCATTAAGGGCAACCTGCCGACGCCCTGCCACGAACTGCGGCTGCAAATTCCCGATAGCCCGGATGCGCGGAGAGTTCTACGGATTGAAGCTTGGTCCGTCTCCGATCCGGCCCAAATGTGCGCTCAAATGTTACAGCCATTCTCCGCGCAAATCGAACTTCCAGCGAAGAATGAGGAGTTTACGATTATGCTGAACGGACAGAAAGTAGGCTGGTAGCTTTCGATTATTCCGATTCAACGCGGCCGTGTCGACTGCGCGCTAATACCTTATAAGCGCTACGATCTTCGGCGTGCTGTTTATCCCAATCAGCCAAACCCTTGCGAGCATCACGGCTCAGCCGGGCATGCCCCGGAGCGGCTTCCAGCGTGGGCCGCCGGAAGTGGCGCGGAATCAGGATGGCGTGTGCTACCGGATCTCCCGGGCGGACGTGGACCGATCCTGGCGGCTTGCCGAGAATGAGGTTAACAGGGCTGGTGTACCAGTCAGTTTCCACTAAACCGCTTTGGACACTCAGCCCCTGAGCCGAGCGGTTCAAAAGCGGCAGAAACAGCGTGTCCACCGAGTCCGGCGTTCGCCAGATATAAGGAAGGTGCAGCTTAAACAGATCACCCTGATCTTGGCGGTCGAAAAAACTGATTCCCGGCTCCTGAACTGTGGATGTACGAGAGCCAACGACCGGAATTCCCTCAAACGCATAGGCGTTGCCATGAAAACGGCAGTCCGGATGATCAATCACGTAGAAGATGCGTGCGTCCGCAAACTGCCCATTGGCAGCCGGGCTATCCAACGGTGACCGGAAGGTGCGGCATCCTTCCGGCGCTTCTTCAGGAACGCACAAACCCCAACGAATGGGAGACGGTATCACGAAGCCCAAGGCGCTAGCCGCGGTAAATGGCAAACACTGCTCCTGAACACCATAGCCAGAAGGAATCATAGCACGGGTCCGTGCGGAAGCTGGATGCGGCAGCACCGCGTTGGGCACCAGAGGCACAATCGTCACCGTGGCATTTAGGATAGTCATAGTCTTACAAATTAAATTCAATACACCGCTCAAATTTTCGTTAAATCCGGAAGAACTCTGCTTTCGTGGAAACGGTAAATGACTTCACGACACTATCATGCATCGTTAACTCGCGATCAGTGTTAACTCTGAAACCTAATCGGTCGCGCAGCTAGCGGTGTCACCTCAACGGAGATAAAAATGGCTGATCTACGAATATCGACAAGCGTTGATGATCTTTTACTCGCGGCTCTCGAACAGGGAGGCGACCCCGCGAAAACCGGACGTTATTTAATGACCTTCAAGGAAGGCGCTACCGAGGCGGGCATGCAGTCCCTCCAGTCGGAGCACGGCTTCAAAGTGGCAAATGCGCGCGACTTCACTGATCAGGCCGTGAGCTTTGAGCAGGCCGGAGATGCGGAATCGCTCGTGTTCCCCGAAATCGGCGTGGCTCTGGTGAGCGGCGAAGCAGCTTCCGCGCGCAGCATGACTGCTGAAACCTCCATTGCTCAAGATAGTCCCGTGCAGTCCATTGATCCGGAATACTTCATGTTTGCGACGCAAATCCATGCCGCCGACTACTTGAAAGGTGTCGTGCGCGCGGCTCAGACGATCTACGCGGATCTCGGCGGAGAAGAAGAAACAGCAGTGGCCAACGGAGTTTCACCAGAAGTATCGGGCGTAACCTGGGGTCTCACCGCGTGCAAAGTGCCTCCCAGTCACTTCGACGGTACCGGAATCAAAGTGGCGGTACTCGATACTGGCTTCGATATTGGACACCCTGATTTCGTGGGCCGGTCCTTTGTGGCCCAAACTTTTGTTGGGCAACCGGTGGCAGATCTCCACGGGCATGGAACCCATACGACTGGCACGGCTTGCGGACCCAAGGCTCCGGCCGGTCTGATCCAGCGCTACGGAATCGGATTTAAGACAACTATCTTCACTGGCAAGGTGCTGACCAATTCAGGGTCGGGAACACAAGCGCAGGTTCTAGCCGGTATGAACTGGGCCATTGCTAATAAGTGCCCCGTCATTTCTATGTCGCTTGGCGCTCAAATCCCGGTGCAACCTTCTTACACCGCTGCTGGAGCAGCTGCTTTGGCTCATGGCTGTCTGATTATTGCAGCTGCGGGAAACGCCAGCAACCGTCCCGGCTCTATTGTTCCCGCAGGTGCGCCCGCGAATTCACCGACTATTATGTCGGTTGCCGCACTCGACAGCGCACTGAAAGTAGCCGTGTTCTCCTGTGGCGGAAAAATAGACATTGCCGGACCCGGTGTGAATGTCTTTTCATCGTTCAAGAGGCCAACTTTGCACAATACGCTCAGCGGCACCAGCATGGCAACCCCGCACGTTGCCGGATGCGCCGCGCTGTGGGCCCAGAGCAGCGCGTCTCTCCGAGGAGCAGCCCTGCGGGCAAAGCTGATTGCTACGGCAAAGCATCTGCCATTCCCCGCCAGCGACGTAGGCGCTGGTCTTGTGCAAGCCCCATAGTCATCCTCGTCAAACAATTGCCGCGCCGGTGCTCAATTTCCGGCGCGGCAATTGTTGCGAGTGAAGCTGTAATTCCTAAGGAGAAACAATGGCTGACGAAGCGAAACAAGCCTTGATAGTCACAGTGTCCGGTAATCGGCCCATTCACGACGTAGCTAAAGATCTCAGGGCGGCTGGCCTCGACGTGGATCAAGTCCTTGAGTTTACAGGCACCGTGACCGGTTCCGCCCAACCCCAGACTGTTAATAAATTACGAGGCGTTCCGGGCGTTGCCGAGGTGTCTGCGGATCATCCGGTAGACATTGGACCGCCCGGCGCTCCAATTTCCTAAAAAGCTCTCATCTTAATCTGAAAATCTCGACAAGCGCGGAGGATAAGCCCAGGCCAAGTTGACAAAATCAAATGATCCATTTGCCTGCCAAACGGCAAATGCATGGGCAAATTCACATAGAGTACTGCGGAACTTTCTTGAATACCTTACCTGACACTGTCTCGTGATAGAAGCCTCAGCTCCCGTTACAATAAAGCCGTAATGGCTCGCTTCCCTGGTGTCGATTATCTTGAGTTTGATTCGCTGCTGAGCGAGCAGGAACTCCTGGTGCGCCAAACAGCACGGCAATTTGTGGATGATCGCGTGATTCCGCTTATGCGCGATGCATATAACAGCGCCATTTTTCCTAAACAGCTTATTCCTGAAATGGGCGAACTCGGTTTTTTCGGCGCGAACCTGGAGGGTTACGGCTGCGCAGGCATGAACAATATCGAGTACGGCCTGATGATGCAGGAATTGGAGCGCGGTGACTCGGGCGTGCGCAGTTTTGTCAGTGTGCAGGGTGCCCTGGTGATGTACCCCATCTACACTTACGGCTCGGAAGAACAGAAAGAACGCTGGCTTCCTAAATTGCAAGCTGGCCAAGCAATCGGCTGTTTTGGCTTAACGGAGCCGGGGTTCGGCTCTAATCCTTCCGGCATGCGAACAACGGCGGAAAAGCGTGGGAATAAATGGGTATTGAATGGCGAGAAAACCTGGATTACGAACGGGTCTGTTGCCGACGTGGCGGTTGTGTGGGCGCGCACGCCCGACGGTATTCGCGGGTTTCTGGTGGAAGCGGGAACTCTCGGTTATTCGACCGGTGATATTCATGGCAAGCTATCGATGCGCGCGTCAGTAACGTCCAGCTTGCACCTGGCTGATTGTGAGATTCCCGAGGAAAATCAACTGCCTTGCGGCAAGGGATTAAAAGCGGCTCTTGGGTGTTTGTCGCAAGCGAGATTTGGGATCGGCTGGGGCGTGCTGGGCGCGGCGATGGATTGTTTTGAAACAGCCCGTTCTTATTCGCTTGCCCGTAAACAGTTTGATGACAAGCCATTGGCCGGGCATCAGTTAGTTCAGGAGAAGCTGGCTTGGATGATTACGGAGATCACCAAGGGCCAATTGCTGGCTTATCATGTGGCAAAGCTGAAAGATGCGGGCAAGGTGGAAGCCGCTCATATTTCGATGCTGAAGCGCAACAATGTCGCGATGGCACTGGAGTGCGCGCGCTTGAGCCGGGACTTGCTGGGGGCGAACGGAATTATGGATGAATACCCGATTATGCGGCACATGTGCAACCTGGAAACGGTGAAAACGTATGAGGGTACGGACCATATTCATGCGCTGGTGATTGGGGAAAAAGTGACGGGTGTGGCGGCGTATCGGTGAATTTTTCCTATCTACGAATGGAGTTAGCAAAGCTGCGTTTATGGCTGGGTATCGAAAAGCTTTAGGGCACCCTGGAAAGAGTCCGGAGACACGCGTATAGCGCCACGAAAGGGCTGATCGATATCGGCAATGGTTACAAGTATAAGCGAGACCATCAAAGCGGTTGTCCCCACCTGGATGATGTGCATGCGGCGGCTTTCCACTCCCAAGAGGCAGGTGTAGGCCACTGTAACGACACCGCCGACGATCAGAACCAGCCAGAAAAGGCCAGGCAACTGGGAACGGCTTTGGTATTGGCGGACACGGCAATGTTCGGCCAAATTGGACAACTCCGTAATGACGCGGCTTAGAATGGCTGTCTCGCCCGGTGTTTGCGGTTGTGCCTGGGTTGCTATTTTCCACATGCTTTGGAGCAAGCGCGCGGCATGATCATTCAGCACTCCGCTTCCCATGGCAGGCCATTCGTCAGCAATCATCAAATCCGCGTAATGGCGAGTCAGCGACTTGAGTTGGGCACAGGGAGCGGCAGGTATTCCATCAGCCATTCGATACAGGTTGATAAGGGAATTCGCTTCCACTTCGGCGTTCTCTTCGGCAGACTGATAATCGTTCCAAACACCCGAGAGCATGAATGCGATGATCACGGCGTAAGTGGTGCCGAGAAACCCAATTTGCCAGCCGATCAGATCATTATGCACTTTACGGTCTTGAGGCGGCCAAACCCGGCGCAGTTGCCAGAGCAGAAGGAGCGCTAGCGTGATGCTGCCTATAACAATCAGACTGCTTTCCAGGAAGTTGAGCATGGGACAACGATAGAAAGGGTCAGAACTGAGCCGTCAGACTCGTAATATGACTTGTTCCGTAGTATGACGCATCTCTGGTTAGCCTTGCCTTGACAGATAATAGACACCCATGAGGAAATTCCTGTGTTTCTTGCTGCTCGTCCAGGGGTTGGCGGCGGGTCCGATTCCCCAGATTGCGCGGAAAGGCAATAAATATTCGTTGCTGGTGGAAGGCAAGCCCTACCTTGTGCTCGGCGCGCAGGTCAATAATTCGAGCGGATGGCCGTCTGAGCTTGAAAAGCTGCTGCCGGGAGCCGAGGCCCTGCACCTGAACACAATTGAGGTTCCGGTCTACTGGGAGGATGTGGAGCCCCAGGAAGGGCAGTTCCGGTTCGATACCTTTGACAACATCATTCGACTGGCGCGTGAGCACCACTTTCATTTAGTGATGCTGTGGTTTGGAACCTGGAAGAACGGCACGATGGATTACGCGCCGACTTGGGTCAAAACGAATCCCGAGCGGTTTCCCCGCATGATCGATGACAGCGGGCATCCCGTGCGTGTGTTGACTCCGCTGAGCGAGGCCAACCGGAGTGCCGACCAGCGCGCGTACTCGCAATTGATGAAGCACTTAAAACAAGTGGACGGCGATCAACATACGGTAATTCTGGCGCAAGTGGAAAATGAGCCAGGATCTTTGTTTGCCGATCGGGATCATTCGACGGAAGCAAATCGGCAATTTGCCGGAGCGGTGCCTTCACCGCTGCTTGAGGCGCTGCATAAAAAGCCCGGCACCTGGACGCAAGTCTTCGGCGCTGAAGCCGATGAAGCCTTTGCGGCTTATTACGTTTCGCGTTACGTCAATGCCGTGGCCGAGGCCGGAAAAAAAGAGTATGCATTACCCGCTTATGTCAACGTGTGGCTACGAGAGCAGAAGAATTTCATGCGGCCCGGCGAGGCGTACCCGAGCGGCGGAGCGACACTGAACATGCTGGATCTCTGGAAAGCAATGACGCCGTCGCTGGATGTGATTGCGCCAGACAATTATGTGTTGGATTACGTCAATTACCAACGCGTGCTGGCCGGTTATCGCCGCAGTGACAATCCGCTGCTAGTACCGGAAACAGGTGGCCCTCGCTTTGCGTCGAATATCTTTTACGCGTTCGGTGATTTCGACGCCCTCGGATACGCGCCGTTCGGACTCGATATGGCCATCGAGGGCAGTCAGGTGAAGGATATGGCGAAGGGATTCGCCCAAGACTGTCAGCTGCTCGGACCGGCGCTTCCTTTGATCGCTGAGTTGCAAGGCACGGGTAAGCTGCACTCAGCCGTAGAAGAAGCGCATTTGACAGAGCGGCTGATTCACTCTTCGGAGTTTGATGTGCTGGTACAGTTCGGGACGCTGCACTCAGAGTACGGCGGCACGTTTGGAACACAGACCCCGGCCATCAGCGGCCGCGTCTTGGTGGCGGAACTGGCTCCGGACGAGTTTGTCGTGATGGGCATGGATGCACACGTGCAATTCCGGCCAGCACGCGGGCGCAAGCAACGCAATGCGCAGTTTCTCAGCGCGGAAGAAGGGACTTATGTGGAGGGGCAATGGAAGACCAAGCGGGTTCTGAATGGGGATGAGACGTTTTTCGGAGTAAGGCTTCCCGCGCCCGGAGCGATGCTGCGTTTGAAGGTAATGGCGTACTGAGAGAAGGAATCGAATCGCGAAGGAACCAAACCAGATCGCTTCACTTGCGGTTCTGGCAGGTTAGCTGCTTTTCCATTTGCTCGTGTAAGAGAGCTACGCCGGGATCACGCTGCACGGCTCCCAGGTAACGTTTCCAGAAGTCATCGGCTTCGCGCGAAGGCGAGAGCAGGGCCCGCGTGTCTTCCAAGAGCTGTGCGAAGTCACGTTCGGTTTTGGGCGGATTCTTTGCGGCCAAGGCTTCATCAATTTGCACGACCAAGGTAGTTACCGGACGCAGCCAAGCGAACCAGGGATCGTTGATGAGCAGTTGCAGGAATGCTGCTGGCGAAGCGACGTTGCCGTGAATCAGCTCGTAAGAGGTGCGCTCGGAATCAAGCAGCGCTTTATGCAGAGTGAGTAAGATGCCTCGTACTTCTTTCAGTTTCTGTCGTACAGCATCCGAGGCCGCTGTAGGAAGCTCCATCAAGTTTCAGATTAACGCGAAGCATTTTGAATGGTGAGACCGGTTCGCCGTCCGGCACGGGTGGACCTGATTATTTTTATCGGCTCAGGCACAAGAAGGCAATGCAACCGGCAGCGATGTTTAGGGCGTGGGGCATGCGCAGAGCGTTGGAGTTTCTGACATCCAGCCGGGAATCGGTTTTTGCGGGGCGGCGAAATTGCAACAATTCGGAAAGGATCGTAGCCAGATTCAAGAGTGTTTGATGGGTCCGTTTCTTGATGACAACTGCCGTTAGTGACACGACGCCTCCGACTAGCGCAGTGGCGATGAAGATGCCAAGCCAGTCATGCGGCCCGACGATTGCACCGATGGCGGCCATCAGCTTTACATCACCCGCGCCCATTCCGCGTACGAGATAGATCGGCGTGTAGATCAGCATTGCCAAGCCAAACCCAAGAGCCGCGGCTCCTAAGCCTCCCCAGCCAGAAAGCAGAGTGTTGATGCCCAGGCCCAGGATCAGTCCGCTTAGGCTCAACCAGTTTGGAATTTTCCGGTAACGCGCGTCGTAAGCGCCTGCCACGAGGACAACGCCGATGAGAATGACTTTCAGGAGTATGGGCATGTGGTTATTCGTTTGAGGGGTGGAATTGGAGCTGGTCGCCTACACGGGTTTCAGACTGCGTTAAGTTTCCGCTTGCCAGTTCCAGCACGGAGGCGGCTTTCAGGCATATGGCGATGCGGCGCGGTTTTAGATTGTGTACTAGCTTGCTGACTCGACCGTGGCGGTCCAGGAAGATTATGTCGATGACTGTCTTCATGCCGAAGGTGTGGATCGCCTCACAGGGGGCGATCCAGAGTCCGGATTCCGGCTCGATCAACTCTTTTCCGAGGAGACCTTCGCGGCGGGCTTGGCTTGTGCCAGCGACAGATACACGGGTGGCAATATTTCGGCCACGGTTTTCATTGAAAACCGCATAGGTGATCCGAGACGCTTCGGTTTGTTTTGCCATGAACAAAGCCGCAGAGGTTTGGAGCTTTCAGGAAATGGTTGGTTGGCGGGGGCGAAAGTCTCTGGAATTCTTATTGCTGCACATCCTTAGGCGGGGCGGGTCATTTGTTCGGGTTTGACGTGTTGATCGAATTGTTCTTCAGTTAAGAAGCCTAGTTTTACCGCAGCCTCGCGCAGGCTGGAACCGTCTTTGTGGGCGGTGTGGGCGATTTTAGCGGATTTGTCGTAGCCGACGATGGGGCTGAGGGCAGTTACCAGCATGAGAGAGTGGGCGACGTGGTGCTCCACTTGCTTCCGGTTTACTTCGATGCCGACCGCGCAGTGTTCCGTGAAGCTGTGGCAGGCATCGGAGAGCAGGCGGACGGAGTGGAGAAAATTGTAAATAATAACCGGCTTGAAGACGTTTAGCTCGAAGTTGCCTTGAGAACCGGCGAAGCCGATAGTGGCGTCGCTGCCGAAGACTTGGGCGGCTACCATGGTTATGGCTTCGCATTGGGTTGGGTTTACCTTGCCTGGCATGATGGAGGAGCCAGGTTCGTTTTCCGGTATGATTAGTTCTCCTAGTCCGCAGCGGGGACCTGATGCGAGCCAGCGGATATCGTTGGCGATTTTCATGAGGGAGGCGGCCAGAGTTTTTAATGAGCCACTGGCGGCTACTAGTTCGTCGTGCGCAGAGAGAGCAGAGAACTTGTTGGGGTGGGAGCGGAAGGGCAGGCCTGTGAGTTCCGCGATTTTGGCGGCGGCGCGTTCCGCGAACTCCGGGTGAGCATTGATTCCGGTTCCTACGGCGGTTCCTCCGATGGCTAAGTCGTAGAGCCCGGCGAGGGTTTCGCGTAGGCGTTGAATGTCTCGATCCAGTAATGACACCCAACCTGAGATTTCCTGGCCGACGGTGATGGGGGTAGCGTCTTGCAGGTGCGTGCGACCGATTTTGACGACGTCTGCGAACTGCTGTGCTTTCCCGTCCAGAGCGTTGCGCAGTTCCTCGACAGCAGGAATGAGTTTGCGCTGTACCTGTTCAGCGGCAGCGATGTGCATGGCCGTTGGAAACGTGTCGTTAGAGGATTGCGACATGTTGACATGGTCATTGGGGTGTATGGGTTTTTTGCTTCCCATCACGCCGCCTGCAAGCTCGATGGCGCGGTTCGAGATGACCTCGTTTGCGTTCATGTTGGTTTGGGTTCCGCTGCCGGTTTGCCAGATGCGCAGGGGAAATTCAGCATTTAATTTGCCAGAGATAACTTCGTCGGTGGCTTTTGTGATAAGGCTGGTTTTTTCTTCGTCTAATTTGCCTAGATCGTGATTGACCAGGGCAGCCGCCTTTTTTAAGACCCCGAAGGCCCGGATGAGTTCCGGCGGCATTTTATCGTCGCCGATATCGAAGTGGATCAGAGAGCGTTGCGTTTGTGCTCCCCAATATTGGCCCGAGGGCACCTCAATAGGTCCCATGCTGTCCGATTCAGTTCGTGTTGGAGCGTCCATAGTTTTATTGTGTAACTTCGATATAAAAATTCATGGTAGGGGAAGATAGATTTATCCATGCGCAAGGTAGTTCTCACTTCGTTCAGTGCTTTCGTGTCTGTGGCGGGAGTATTTGCTGATGAGGCTTACCGGCAGCCTCCTTCTGATGTTCTCCGTGTATTGCATGCGCCTCCCACGCCGGAAGCGTTGGTTAGTCCTTCTGGCGCGGAGATGCTACTGGTGGAACGGATGGTTTATCCGCCGGTTGCGGAGTTGGCGCGTCCGATATTGCGGATTGCCGGTTTGCGGATCGATCCGGGCAATAACGGGCCATACAACGCTGTTGTTTACCGGTCGATGATGGTGCAGCGCTTGGATGGGAATGCGGCGGCGGTAAGGGTCGTGATCCCCGCTGATGCGGAAATTACTTCGCCCTTATGGAGTCCCGATGGGAAGCGCTTCGCGTTTGCGAATCTGACGCGGAACGCGGTTGAGTTGTGGATTGGCGAGGGCGGGACGGGGCAGGTCCGCAAGGTGGAGAGGGTTCGCGTGAATGCGGCGCTTACCACCAATGCGACTTCTCTTAACGCGGGCAGGACGGCTTTGCGATGGATGCCGGATAGCCGCGGTCTTCTGGTGGAAACGGTGCCGGATGGGCGCGGCGCGCCTCCGCAGGAAATGGCTGTTCCGCCGGGTCCGCATACGCAGGAGAGTTTTGGCAAGGCTGGTCCGGCTCCCACATTTGAGGATTTATTGAAGAACGCGCATGATGAGGATTTGTTTGATTACTATGCCCTTTCTCAGTTAGTTTTTGTCGATTGCACTAACGGCCGTGTCACGCCTTATGGCAAGGCGGCTATTTTTGCGAGCGTGGAACCTTCACCGAATGGCCAGGATGTGCTGGTGGCTCGTGTCCATAAACCTTACTCTTACTTCCATCCGTTTGAGGCGTTTCCTAAGGAGGTAGAGGTTTGGGACCGGTCGGCGAAGGTGGTTTATCAGGTGGCTTCCTTGCCTTTGGCGGATCGGGTTCCGATTGAGGGAGTGCCGACGGGACCGCGAAATTATCACTGGATTCCGACGGAGCCCGCGTCGGTGTATTGGGTGGAGGCGATGGATGGCGGTAATCCGAAGGAGAAAGTTCCGCATCGGGATCGTATTTTGATTGCCTCGTTGCCGGTTGGCTCGGCGGGACCGCGAGAGTTGCTGAAGGTGGAGCAGCGGTTTCAGCGGATTGAGTTTGGGGAGTTGGGGGCATTCGCGCTGGTGACGGATTACGAGCGGAATAAGCGTTGGGTTCGGACGTTTGCGGTTGATCCCAAAATTTAGGGGCGGAGCCGAAGTTGATTTGGGAGCGCAATATGCAAGACAGATATAAAGATCCTGGGACTCCTGAAATGCGGACTCTTCCGAATGGGAAACGGGTCATCCGGCAGAATGGGGATGCGATTTTCTTGCAGAGCACCGGGGCTACGCCTCAGGGGGATCGTCCGTTTCTCCACCGTTTTGACCTTCGCTCGAAAACGGCCGAGCCGTTGTTCCAGTCTGATGAGGAGCGTTATGAAGCCGTTGTCGCTTTGCTGGATGAGACGGGGAGCCGGTTTTTAACTCGGCGCGAGTCCCTCATAGAGCCTCCAAACTATTTTGTGCGGAGTATGGGGAAGGCAGAGGCTCAGGCAGTGACGCATTTTTCTGATCCGACGCCGGAGCTACGGAAGATAACGAAGCAGCTTGTGACTTACAAGCGGCCGGATGGGGTTCCACTTTCTTTTACTTTGTACTTGCCGCCTGGATATCGGCAAGGGATGCGGCTTCCTACAGTGGTTTGGGCTTATCCGTATGAATATAACGATGCCGATACGGCCGGGCAGATTTCGGGGTCAACTAAACGATTCACGACACTTACGGGATCATCGCCGATCTTTTTTGCTTTGCGGGGATATGCGGTTTTATTTAATGCAGCGATGCCGGTGATTGGCGATCCCACCACGGTGAATAACACGTACCTGGAACAGATTGTGATGGATGCGAAAGCGGCGATTAATAAAGCGGCGGAGATGGGTGTCACTGATCCGGCGCGGGTGGGCGTGGGCGGCCATAGCTATGGGGGGTTCATGACGGCTAACCTACTGGCGCATTCCACCCTGTTCAAGGCGGGAGTGGCTGAGAGCGGAGCTTATAATCGCACGCTGACTCCTTTTGGGTTTCAGACCGAACGACGGACGATTTGGGAAGCTCCAGATGTTTATCTGAAAATGTCTCCTTTTCTGTCGGCTGAGAAGATCAAGAGCGCACTGCTGCAGGTTCATGGAGAAGCGGATGACAATACGGGAACGTTTCCGATTCAGTCGGAGCGGATGTACGCAGCGGTGCGCGGAAATGGCGGAGTGGTCCGACTAGTTACGCTGCCGTATGAGGCGCACGGGTATCGGGGGCGGGAGTCGATTGAGCATGTGCTCCATGAAGAGATTTCCTGGTTTGATAAATACGTCAAAGGCGCGAATGCCAGTGGGATGATGAATGCGACTTTACAGTAGTCTGCTGTGAGAATCCTTCTTTTTAGCGGCAAAGGCGGTGTCGGCAAGACGAGCGTGGCGGCGGCTACGGGTGTTCAACTGGCGGCGATGGGGAAACGAACGCTGGTGATTAGCGTTGATCCGGCGCATAGTCTGGCGGATTCTTTTGACTTAGGTGGGGCTTTGTTCCATGCCCGTACTTCGGAGCCGCTTTCGATTGCTGATCGCTTGTGGATTCAGGAAGTCAATATCAACCATGAGATTAAGCATTACTGGAACGATATTTCCGCTTATCTGACGTCGCTGCTTCGGACTACTGGGCTGAGCGGCGTGCAGGCGGAGGAGATGGCAATCTTTCCGGGGATGGAAGAACTCAGCGCCATGATGTATGTCAATCAGTACCGCAAGGGTAGTGATTTTGATGTCATGATTCTCGATTGCGCTCCCACGGCGGAATCGTTGCGGTTCGTCAGTCTACCGACCACGCTCGATTGGTACATGAAGCATATTTTCGGGTTTCAGCGAAGCCTTTTGAAGGCTGTGCGGCCCCTTGCGAAACACATTGCTCCGATGGAGCTTCCTCCGGATAGCTACTTTCGTAATATCCAAAGTTTGTTCGAGAAGATTGAGGGAATTGATGTTGTGTTGCAGGATGCCGCTATGACGAGCGTGCGCCTGGTGACAAATGCGGAAAAGATGGTGCTGCGCGAGACGCAGCGGGCGTTTGTCTATTTTTCTTTGAACGGGCTGGTGGTGGATGGAATCGTGGTGAACCGCTTACTTCCAGATGAAGTTCGGGATTCATTTTTTGATGGTTGGCGGCAAGCGCAGGGGGAGACGGTGGCCGAGATTGAGCAATACTTTGCCCCGGTGCCGGTTCGGAAGGTGCCTATGTTTCGGGATCAGGTATTGGGGTATGAGCGGCTTCGGCAGTTGGCTTCTGCTTTGTATGAGGCTGGAGAGGACCCGGCGGCGGTGAGCCGAAGCGCGGCTCCGTTTGCTTTTGTGCGTGAGGGGAATGGCTACCAAGTGGAACTGGACCTTCCTTTTACGGAAAAGGCGGAAGTGGGTTTGTTTAAGAAAGATGATGAACTGGTGATTCAGGTTGGCACGGTGCGTCGGCATGTGGGGCTTCCAACGACGCTGGCACATTTGACGCCGCGCAAAGCTCGTCTTCTTGGGCGTAAGCTAGTAGTAGAGCTAGGAGAGAAGCAATGACTAATGGTGAGGGGACAGCCGGTCAGAACACACGGGCGTATCCCAATGTGGATGCGTTCTGTGATGCGCTGCGCGATGGATTGCGCCAAGTAGCGGACTCCGTGACTCCGCCCGAACCGGCGCTGGGGCATTTCCGCGAGGCCCGGATTGAGTTTTTACGGGGTATTCGCGCGCTGATTGATCACCGAATTAACCGGATGTCCCGCACTAAAGGTTCGGGCACTAGTGTTGTGGTTGAGTAGACGCCCTTTTACACGCTGAGGACAACACGGCTATCATAGCTTCGTGTTGCCTTCACCTATTATTCTTAACTGGAAATGCCGCTTCGCAGGTGTTTGCCTGTGAGCACGCAGGCGAAGCAGTTTCAACCTTTCGTTCCCGAGCATGTGCAGATGCGCGAGCTGACGATGCGCGCGATGCTGCTGGGTCTTTTTATGACTGTGGTGCTAGGGGCAGCTAATGCGTATCTGGGGCTGAAAGCGGGTATTACGGTCGCGGCTACGTATCCGGCGGCTGTGATCAGCATGGCTGCCATGCGGGCCTGGAAGGGTTCGCTTCTGGAAGAGAATATTGCTCGCACGAGCGGATCAATTGGCGAGGGTGTGGCTTCGGGGGCGATCTTCACGATTCCCGCTTTTTTGCTTTCAGGCGCTTGGCATTCGTTCGGTTTTACTGATGCTTACTGGAAATCCACGGCGCTCATTTTAGTGGGCAGCGTTCTGGGAGTTTTGTTTATTTCACTGGTGCGCCGGATCATGGTGGATGATCCAGAGCTTCCCTTCCCGGAATCGATTGCGGCTTCCGAGATTCATAAGGCGGGACAGCGGGGAGCGCAAGCGGCAAAGTATCTGTTCTGGAACATTGGGCTGGGTGGGATCGTTTTTCTGCTGGGCCGGTTTGGATTGTTTGCTTCTGATGCCGAGTTTGCAGTGCCGATTGGGCAGCTTGGGGCCAGCCGGGTGCGTTTAGGAAGCGCCAATTCGAATAACTTTTTGAGCGCGGGCGGGGTTTCCACGTTTGCGGCTCCTTCCGTCAGTCCAGCGTATCTGGGCGTGGGATACGTGATTGGGGCCCGGCTGGCGGCGCTGCAATTTTCGGGTGGCGTGCTGGCTTGGGGATTGATGGTTCCGCTATTGATCTACTTCCTGGGTCCGCAGTTGAAAAACTTTTTGCCGGCGGGCGCGCCTGCGGATTCGTGGCCCGCCATGGCGGCCAGCGTGTGGCGGTATATTGTGCGTCCGATTGCTGTTGGCGGCATGTTGGTGGGGGCGGCTTACACGTTGTTCCGCATGCGAAATAGCCTGGCTTCCGGTTTGAAGCGCGTGATCGGCGATATGCGGCAAACGGCGGAGCAGACGGCTGCGCTGGGGCGCACGGAACGCTATATGAGTTCCAAGGTCGTGTTTGCGTTGATCGGCGTGGTGTTCCTTGTGATGATTGCGCTTTACATTTACTTTGCGCAGGCAGTGACGGCGGGGGTAGTGGCGGCTGTTATTATGCTGGTCCTCGGCTTCTTTTTTGCCACAGTTTCGGGAAGCCTGTGCGGAATGATCGGATCTTCGAATAATCCGGTTTCGGGGTTAACGCTTTCGACGCTGATTATTGCCGCGCTTTTGATGGTGTCGTTGGGCGTTTCGGGTATTGGCGGGGTGGCGGCGGTATTGGGGGTGGCGGCGGTGGTTTGCGTTTCGTCGGCTGTCGCGGGCGAGTTGCTGCAAGACTTTAAAGTTGGATTTATTTTGGGCGGCACGCCCCGGAATATTCAGATTGCGGAGTTGATGGCGGTGTTGGTGGCGAGCCTTGTCATGTATTTTCCGCTGGTGCTTTTGCATGAAGGCAATATCAAGGCTGGCGGGACAGGATTTGGGGACCGGCAATTACCGGCTCCGCAGGCTGGTTTAATGGCGTTGCTGGCGCAGGGGATTGTAGGCGGGGATATGCCTTGGCCGCTGGTACTGGTTGGTATATTCATGGGTCTGGCTTTGATGGCCATGCAGGTGCGCAGCCCTATGCTGGTGTCGGTTGGAATGTATCTTCCGTTTGAGACGACGTTTGCGATTTTTGTGGGTGGCGTGATTCGCGCGATGGCCGATTGGGCGGCACGGCGGCGTGGATACAATGAGGCGCAAAAGGCGCGGGTGGAGAATGCGGGTGTTCTGACGGCTTCCGGTTTGATTGCAGGGGAAGCGGTGTTAGGTTTAGTTTGGGCTGGTTTGCAGTTTGCGCCCGCTTCCGTGCGGGCACATCTGCAATTGCTGAAGCATCCGTCTTATCTGGTCGGGTTAGTGGTGCTGGCGGGTCTGGCTTGGGTGATGGTCCGGTTTCCTTTATCGAGCGCGGGCAGTCCGGATGAGCCTGCTCCGCCGGTGGCTATGATGTAGATCTTCTGCATCAGCCTTAAGCGTCGAGATAATTTACCTGCCTTTGCTTTTTTGCAGGGTAAAAAATACTCAGTCACAGCACCGGAAGAAAAGTTCGGAAATATATTTAGCCGTACTAAATAGCTGAGATCAAGGAGCTTGCACGAGAAATGTGAGATGCTAGCCGCTTTTTGGCAGTGGTGCCGGGCTCCGTTCAGGCTTTCCATGCCTTTACCTTCAGGAGCAAGAGATTCCGGGGAGGCACATGCGATCTCAAAACACAGCGGCACGCGCTAAGCGTTCCATCACGCCCGAAAGTTCCAATGGATTAGCGGCCCAGCTTAGCCGTTTGCTGATTGGCCAATCGGAAGCGATTGATACGATTGTTCCTTTCGTACAAATGCACCAAGCAGGGCTTTCGCCGGAGGGTCGGCCGATTGGCGTTGTTCTGCTACTAGGACCGACGGGTACGGGAAAGACACGCACGGTAGAGGCTTTGGCGGAGGTTTTACACGGCAGCAGCAAAAACTTGCTGAAGGTGGATTGCGGTGAGTTCCAGATGGAACATGAAGTCGCTAAGTTGATTGGCGCTCCTCCGGGATATTTGGGACATCGGGAAACGCAGCCGATGCTGACACAGGCGAAGTTGGGCGGCGTCACTTCGGAGGGAAGCGATATTTCGCTGGTGCTTTTTGATGAGATTGAGAAGGCTGCCGCTTCGATGGCGCGATTGCTGCTCGGTATTTTGGATAAAGCAACGCTTCGGCTAGGTGACAATAGCACGGTTAATTTCGAGCGCAGCTTGATTTTCCTGACGAGCAACTTGGGCGCTAAGTCAATTCAGAAGATCAATACGCCGGATTTTGGGTTTGAGGCCATGCTTCCACCCAAAGCCATCGAAGACAAAAGAATTCAGAGCGCGGGCTTGAGTGCTGTGCGTCAGAAGTTTTCACCGGAGTTTGTGAACCGGATTGATTCGGTGGTGACGTATAAGCCGTTGGAACGCGAGGCTTGCGAAACCATTCTTGAGCAGATTTTTTCCGAGTTTGCGCGCCTGATTCAGAGCCGCTTGGGACTGCGTGGCTTTAAGTTGAATTGCACTCCCGCAGGCCGGAGTTTACTGCTGGACACAGGCGTGAGTGCTGAGTTTGGCGCTCGGGAATTGAAGCGCACAGTACAGAGAAACTTTATCCAGCCAGTGGCGGCGCTCGTAGCGCAAGGGCAAGTTCCGCCGGGTGCGACAGTCATCCTGGACGCTAAGGGCGGAGATTTTACGATTTTCTTGCGGCAATGAATTGCCAGGTAAATCCTTCATTACAGCATCTTTTGTTTATCTTTCCGTAGCTTAAATCACTGCTTCCAAATTATGGATTGACTAATGGAGACAGACCCTGGCTTGTTGAGGGCCAGGGTCATTTCGACATTGGGCGAATTGACTTCGCAATCGACTGATCCCAGCCGCAGTTCGTCCGCGCCCAGTTTGATTTCACGCACGCCTGCTTTGCTTCGGATGATGAGGGTTGCTCCCGAGGCGTGATCCAGGTCTTTGGCGGCGTGGTTCCAAGAAATGTGCAATAGCCGGTTTTCACCGGTGACCGCTAGCTGCAATTGTTGAGAGCGTGACATGAAGGAGGGCAGCGAAATGACCGATTGGTTGAAGTACCAAAGCAGCGCAATAACTCCTGATGCGATAGCGCCTAATGCGGCAACGGTTCCTAGGCTTCCCTTTGATTTGAGTTTTTGGGTTGGTCTTTGGTCCTGCGGTTCAAGGTCCAATTCTGGAAGCGATTTGAATTCGGATTCGTCGAACCGGAACTCCCGGACGGAAGACTCAGGAGGCAGTTGGCCATCCGCCGAGATGAAGAATGCTGCTGTATACGGCTCCGCGGCTCCCACAAGCAGTAAGGTATGAACGGTATTCTGAAATTCGGCGGATAACAGGGTTCGATCCGCTATGGATGGCCGCAGGTGTCCGGGTCGCTTGTGACTTCGAAAAAGACCTAAAGCCGTTCGTTCCTTAGCGCGCGCTCGCCAACGAACCTCCGCGAACCGATCTTCCTGGCTAGGATCGAGCATAAAGGTGGTTCCGTCCTGGGAACTGCGTGGAATCAGTTCGATGTCGTCAATCCGCAGCGTGGAGGAATAATTGTTGGGCAGAGATCCAACCAGTACTCCCCCAATCTCGACACCCGATGCTTCCGCCGCAGCCAGTTCCTGACGGATTTTGCCGATGAGTTCCAGTTTTAGCTCAATCGCGTAGGGTGAGCGATCCGCTCCCCATCGGATATAAAGCGGAGCCTCAGTGACTGGTTGCTCTTCAAACTGTTTTGCCATCCTTTTCTCGTCAACAGCGCCATTTCAGAATAAACGGTACACTGCTTAGTATTGTCCGGCACTTTGTATCTGGTTGCCACACCGATTGGCAATCTCGAAGATATTACGTTGCGCGCGTTGCGCGTGCTGCGGGATCAAGCGTCGGTGATCGCTTGCGAAGACACTCGGCAGACGCAAAAGTTGCTGGAGCACTTTCAGATTCGAAAGCCGCTGCTGAGTTATCACGAGCATAATGAGGCAAGCCGCACGGAGCAGCTTTTGGGCGCGTTGGAGCGCGGCGAATCGGTGGCGCTGGTGAGCGATGCCGGAACGCCTTTGATTTCTGATCCGGGTTATCGCGTGGTGCATGAGGCCGTTGCAAAGGGGCATCCGGTTGTTCCTTTGCCGGGCGCATCGGCGGCGCTAACGGCGTTGACTGCTTCCGGCTTGCCTACTGATCAGTTTCGATTCATCGGTTTCCTGCCGCCGAAAGCCGGGGCGCGCCGGAAGGCGCTGGAGGCGCTTGCTGATGAAGCAGCGACAGTGATTGCGTATGAGAGCCCGCACCGGATTTTGGAGTCATTGGGCGACATGTCCGAGATTTTTGGTGAGCGGCCATTAGTATTGGCTCGTGAGCTGACGAAGCTGCACGAAGAGTTTCTCCGTGGTTCGGCACGCACGATTCGTGACGAGTTGGAGCGCAGAGGTTCGGTGAAGGGGGAGATTACGCTGGTGATTGGGCGAGCGGAGACCCAACCGGAAATTGCTGATCCGCTGGCGGAGATCCAGCGATTGCAGAAGGAGTTGGGACTCGATCGCATGGAAGCGATCAAGTCTGTAGCGAAACGACTGGGTTTGCCGAAACGGGAGATTTATCGGCTCGCTGCAGCGGGGGACAACAGTTCGCCGGACAAATGTCGTGATTAGGGCCGAAACGGCCAATGGATAGTCTGGGTTCTTCCGGCGATAGGCGTTCTTGGATGAGTTGGCGGATAGCTCGAATAAAGGCAGGATGCGTGCCTACCGTAGCGGCACGAACTAAGTTCATTCCGAGTTCCTTTGCCAGATCCACTGCTTCCGTGTCCAGATCGTAGAGCACTTCCATGTGATCTGAAATAAAGCCGAGCGGGGCGACGACCACGTTGTTTATCTCGCGATTGCGCAAGTCGCGCAGGTGGTCCAGGATATCAGGACCCAGCCAGGGCTGAGTGGACGGGCCGCTACGGCTTTGATAAACGAGATCCCAGTTGGTTACGCCTACCTCCTCCGCCACCAGGCGCGCCGTTTCTCCAAGCTGTTTTTCATAGTTGCTGGTTTCGGCCATCGAGCGTGGAATGCTGTGGGCGGAAACTACTAGTTGAACATCCTTCAGGTTTTCTGCATTTGAAAATTGTGAAAGAGCCTCACGGACACGGGCGGCGCTGGCTTCAATGAAGCCGGGGTGGTTGTAGAAGACGCGCAGCTTGTCGATATTTGGCGCGCCCTCCCCCACTTCAGCCTGGGCAGCGGCGATGTTTTCACGGTATTGACGGCATCCTGAGTAGGAGCTATAGGCGGAGGTCATGAAGGCCAGGGCATTCTTTACTCCGTTAGCGCGCATTTCACGCAGGGCCCCGGTGAGAAATGGATGCCAGTTGCGATTGCCCCAGTAGATGGGGAGTTTGATCCCCGTTGCGTCCAGTTCGTTCCGCAGGGCAGCGATGAGGGCGCGGTTTTGATCGTTAATAGGGCTTTTGCCGCCGAAATGATAATAGTGTTCGGCCACTTCAAGCAGCCGCTCACGTGGAATATTGCGGCCACGGGTCACATTTTCCAGAAATGGGAGCACGTCATCCGGCTTTTCGGGACCTCCGAAAGAAACAATTAAAAGAGCATCATACATGGTAGTTACACGCCCGTGAGCTGGTGGAGCTTGAGCATATTGGTGGAGCCTCGCAGACCGACCGGCTGACCCGCAACAAACACTACATGGTCGCCCGGTTTTGCGCGGCCGGTTTCGAGCAGCAACCGTTCCATTTCTTGGATCATTCCATCGGTGGAGTCGATGGAATAAATCATAACGGAGTGGACACCGTAAACTACCGAAAGCTGGCGAGCGACAGTTTCGCTTAATGTAAAGGCGTAAATGGGGACGGGTGGACGATGGCGGGCCAGTAAACGGGCTGAAGCGCCGGTGGCGGTGCCCACGGCCAACCCTACGGCTCCGGCGGACTGGGCGGCATGGTAAGCAGCCTCGGCGACGATCTCAGGGATAGACAGTTTATTGCTGTTTGAGACTTGCGGGAAATTTCTGCCCATGGAGCTTTCTGTTTCGGCGGCGATGCGCGCCATGACCCGTACGGCCTCGACCGGGTGCTTGCCAGCCGACGTTTCCGCCGATAACATAACTGCGCTGGTACCGTCGTAAATAGCGTTGGCGATGTCGCTGACTTCGGCTCGGGTGGGCCACGGGTTTTCGATCATAGATTCGAGCATTTGAGTGGCAGTGATGACGAAGGCTCCGCGTTTCCGTGAGCATTCAATGATGCTTTTCTGGATAAATGGCACTTTCTCAGGGGCCATTTCCACGCCGAGATCGCCGCGCGCCACCATAACCCCATCGCATTCGTCAAGGATGGAGTCCAGGTTCTGCCAAGCTTCGGGTTTTTCGATCTTGGCGATGATGGGCTGTTTGGCGTCCACTTCTTCCAGCAAGTGGCGGAGGCGGAGCACATCGCGGGCGTTCCGGACAAAGGAGAGAGCAAAGAAATCGACGCCTTGCTCCACGCCGAAGTGCGCGTCGGAGATGTCTTTTTTCGAGAGAGACGGGGTGCTGACGTGTACGCCGGGCAGGTTGATGCCTTTCCGGTCGCTGATCCTGCCGCCGTTTTCGATGAGGCAGCGGACCGAAACGCCATCGGTTGCCACCACACGCAAAGTGACTGATCCGTCAGCCAACAGAATAGGATCACCTGGTTTTACATCAGTCGCCAAAGCAGCGTAATTTGTGGAAGCAATTGTACTGTCACCTTCAACCTGTTGGGTGGTGATGGTAAAGGTTTCACCATCGCGCAGAGTACAGGGACCATCCTTAAACGTGCCTAGCCTGATTTTGGGTCCTTGCAGATCGAGAAGAATGCTGGCATGTGATTTAAATTCGTCCGCGAGTTCGCGAACGTCTTTAATACGGCGAGCCAGATCCTCGTGTGTGCCGTGAGAAGCGTTGAGCCGAAAGACGTCCACTCCCGCTTCAAAGAACTTTCTTAAAACACCTTCCGCATCCGTGGAGGGGCCGAGCGTGGCGACAATTTTTGTGGCTCGCATGATTTGACCGATAAGGACCAAAAAGGAAGACTTGACGCGACAGAGAACTCAAATCCCACTTTCATTATGCCGCTTAAATTCAATGAAACACGGAAATTACCGTATCCTTACCAAATTGCAACGGTCTTGTAAACAACCTTTAGCAGTCCACAGGGGTTTCGGAATGCGGCAGAGGTGGAAGGGGGGAACAAACGAAGCGGTGCCGTGGAGGGGACTGCCGGAGGAGAGCGAAAGCGGGTGTATGGTCCCAATGGGGAACCGCCAGGCAACAGCAGGTACGACGGGAAGGCCGTGAACGACGAGGGCCGCCCGAGCGGGCGGTTGGTCCACGGGAGTGCCGTGCGATGTTGCGGCCCAGCGAGAGCCAGAGCCGGCTAACCCAATCGGCAGCCGGGCGGAGGGAGGTTTGCCCCGAGGAAGGTGTCGCATACGCAAGAGCCGCCCCCCGACCACCAGCGCCAGAAGAGTGAGCCGCCCGCCCATCACGAGGCTCTTGGCGTCCTGGCGGCAGAGTTGGTCGAAGCCTGGCCGGGACTGTGTTGATTTGTGTTTCATCATTTCTCCTGATCGATGGACTGAGCACGAGTGTGCTCAAAAAGGGACACCCCTCGGCCGATCGGCCGCGCTCCCGTTCGGCACTGGACGAGTAGTGAGGTCTGATGCTACTATCCAGACGCGCAAACGGCAATTTTTCGTTGGCTGCCTTTACTGCTTCAGCCAGGCGCGTCGCCGTCCATTTCTCGGCAGGCAAGAAAAAGATCGAACAGCCGGTTTAATGGCTGTGGTGTTAGCTCGGCAGGATTGGCTTCTCGATTTTTCAATGATCCGAAATTCCTGTGCGCTGCGCTTTACCTCTGACGGGCGAACTGGTGCCGTTTTCTCAGCATGGCAGCCAGCCCGAGAAGACCATGATCCGGCACACGCCAAACTTGCACGACGAGCGGCAGCCGCAATGGTCGAGGATCTGGAGGACTGTGTGAGGAATCTATCACTGACTTGCCTAGGGCGTTTGTGGTTGCTCGGTCGACCATCTGCATGGGCTCCCAATACGGGGTGGAGCTTCCACCGAGTCAGGTAACGTAGCGAGTTTCTCCTTGTCGCGAGACCGCCTTGGCTGATTGCAAAGTCGTCACTGTTTGTTGTGGAAGGAGAAGTGAAAAGGAGAGTATGATGTTTCGGAAAAGAAAAAGCAGCCGTGCGCTGTGTTTAGGGATAGCGCTCAGCATGGCTCTCGTTTCAGGACCGGCTAGTGGTGCCGATCTTACACTCCAAGGCGCGATCGGTACGGAGGATGCCGTGCTAGCTCTTCAACCTCACGGTCGCGACCGCCGGGTCAGTCGACATCCGCAGCTACGGCTATGCGGGCGGCACGACCTCGACCGGCATGGTGGCACCGCAGTCCATCGCTTTCGAAGCGCCAGGGTCGCTCGCTCTCGCTGCTTTTTCACGGAAAGGGGCAGGGCTGAACCCGTGAGAACGGTTCGTGGTCTTGCGGTGACGTTGGAAGCAGGCGTGCCTGCACCACTGGCTCTGGTACTCCTGTTTTCGACCTGTGCCTTTCCCAATCCCTGGATCAAGCCCGTCCTCAAGGCTAATCCGGCTCGGACCTTCTTTTACGAACAAGATTTTGTGGCTGATCCGACCCTCGTCGCTCTCCCGAATCAGGTCGCGGTGCTGACTCTGCTGCCCGCTTCTGGGACAAGTCCCTCGCTCCAGCAGCACAAAGTGCGGTATCAACTGTCCTCCGGCGCTTACAACTTCTGCCTGAAGGGAGATCCCTCCCTGACCACTATGACCGTTACCGATCCTTCCGGACAAGTGGTCGTCAACGTGAATATGAATGCGTGCTCTACCATCGATTTGCCCACCAATACGTACGGGATCAGCATATGGCACGATCCCGCCAAAGTGGCCGGCAAGCCCCGGATCATCTTTGTTCAGCTCCCGGCTCCGCACGTCAAAACGATCAACGCTGATGGCACTCCCAGGGGCGGCTACTGGGCTCTCCAGCCCGATCCCGCGCAAGATCCCACGGGAGCCGGAAGAGTCGGCCGATTGCATGCCCTGCCACAGCAGAATATGGTGCCCCCCGACTCCGGTACTAGCGAACGGTGTGCTCGCGGGGGCGGACGGCTGGCAAGAGAGGGAAGCTGACGGCGAGTCGAAGCGGGAGTTCGGGTACCCGAGGCGGCCGTGGGCGCCCGGCCTTCCCGGCGCCGATCCCCGGCGGCGGTTTTTTCGGGCCAGCGCCCCCCGGCCTTGCCGGCGGGATGCGGCGCCGGGGTAGGCGCGTTGTTGCCGGAAGCGCCGGCGCGCCGGATGGCCCGGGCCGGGAAGAGCGGGCGGCGCCGCCCGGACGGGACGGCCCCAGCCGGGCCTCGGGGGAGCGCTGGGGCGAGCGAAGCGCGGCGGCGCTTGGCGCAGAGGGCGCGGAAAGAGAAGCGCAACGAAATCACGGCCCTCCCCGAACGGCGGTGCCGGCTGGACCGGGGCGGGGCGACCGTCTCCTGCGCTGCCCGGGGCGGCCCGCGCGCGATCGCCGCGCCGAGCAGGGAGGGGGGCGGACCGGAGCGGCTCGGTCTCCCAGGCCCTCAGGGGACGCGGCACGCGCCTGGGCGCCGGTTCTTCGAGCCAGCGCCTGAACCCGCCTGCCGGGCCACGCCCGCCGACGCCGGCCAGGGCCCGGGCCGGATCGAAATCCGCCGCTGCCAGGCGACGGAGGCACCCGCGTGGCGTATCCTGGCGGATCCCCGCAGCCAGGGGGCCCGGGAAAACACCCTCCGCGGGAGGCTCGATCTGAGCTTCGGCGAAGACGCCCGGCGCCTCCACAAAGACACTGCGCCGCGCGCACGGGCCACGATGCGCCAGAGAGCCCTCCATCTCCTCCAAGCCGCCCAACAAAAGCGAGAGTCACTGAAACGATGGAGGAAAAAAGCAGGCTGGGATCATCAAACACTCAATCGAATCCTCTTACTCTCATGAGGCCGCCCTGCAGGCAACCCCAGTGAGCAGGATTCACTTCCGCTTTGCGCATCGTTCCATGTGACCGACTCTCGCGGACAAGTGAACAAGAACTGACCGCCGTTTCGCAGTACTTTCCCTACCTTGTGAATCAGTTTGGCTTGGGCTGCGGGCGACAGTAAAAAGAGCAAGCCCCAGGCGACCACGCCGTCAAACGTGTGGCCAAAGAAATCCGAACCTTCGACCGCCGAGCATTCCGCAAAGGCATGTGGAAAGTTGGTGCGGAAAGCAGCAATCATTTTCGCAGAGGCGTCTACGCCGTACAGAACGAATCCTTCTTGAATCAATACTTGTGAAATCGGAGTACCGTGCCCACAACCGATGTCGAGGACCGAAGCGCCACGCAGGAGCCGTTTGCTCCATTCACGTACCGTGGCAGCCCCGATCTGAGGATTTCGCGAGAGCATGAAACATTCCGCTGCCTTTTCGTAACCATTTGATGGGTCTGGCTGCTGTTCAGCAGTACACATCCTGGCAGGTGCTCCCAAGTTTCTCATGTCTAATGCTTTCTTATCAGGATAAGAACAACATTAAGAAAGCGTCTGCTCACTCTTTCTGAAATACCTACGCTGAGATATGTGTGACCAATGTTTCTGTGGCAGGGGTTGTATGAGACAAGTGGTCTATTACGTGGCGAGCAGTGTGGATGGGAGCCATTGCGGAGAAAGATGGAGGTTTCCAATGCTTTATGCAGATCGAGGGAGAACACGTTAACGATTATCTTTCCGCTCTGGAAACGTTTGACGATGTGTTGATGGGACGCAGCACCTACGAGGTCGGCTTGCAATTTGGTGTGACCGATCCTTATCCCAAGTTCAACAGCTATGTCTTCTCCACTATGCAGAAGAAAACCCGAATGACCGAGTTCAATTCATTCACGAGGACCCTGCCCCTTTTACCGCTGCTCTAAAGGAGCGGCCAGGGCGAGACATCTACCTGTGTGGCGGGGGGACTTTGGCTTCGACTTTATTGGCAGCACGGCTGACCGACCAAATCATTATCAAATTGAATCCGCTGTTACTTGGTCCGGGAGTTTCTCTGTTCTCCCACATTGCCAAACCTGTTTTTCTTCAGCTACTGGCACATAAGATTTACGACAATGGTATCGTCCTTTTGACCTACCGTCCCAGTACGAGCAGGCTTCCTGATCGATGTAGTGCTCTGACGCGAATAGCGATTCCAGTTATTCCGCGCAACTGATTGTCCCTGATGAGCAGAGTGCAAGCCTAGAGCAGGCCGTCGACCAACAGCGTGCCACAGTGAATTCGGTCCTGGCAGTGGAACTGGATCGCTGTTCCCACTTACTCTAAGCCCTAGCAAGCCTAGCTGCTTTTCCCACGATCGCGTTTTTGCGCTCCAGCGTCGCCGCGTTCTCGGATCGTAAAGCCACTTGGGACATTTGCAGGTTTTCCAGTCCCTTTTGTTGTCCTTAGAGCAACCAGACGCGTGACGCGTGTACACCTCGATCATCGGAGATCACCTCCAAAGATCGTGTGTACAAAATTTCTGCGTTTTTTAAGTTATTGATTCTAATTAGAACTTTCATGGCGGAGAGGGGGGGACTCTACCCTCGCACTTCAGATTCAACGACTTACCCCTGTGCTACCGCCAGTGCTACCGTTTTTTTCTGCGATAAACGCCTTACTTCGGCCACTATTCCAATGAAGAGGTTTGCAGGTGAAAAAACAACCAAGTGTCCGACTGATGATGCGTATCCGGATAGGCCAACGAAAGTATCGGTATGTAACTCCGGTGATGGTCGACACCAAGAGGGGCAAGAAACTCAAGGCCCTGTATGCGAAGATCGACGGCAAAGAGGAGCATCACCCGGAAGCGACCTATGCCCTCCGGTTTCAAGAGCACGGGAAACGTATCTTTGAGAACCTCGGTTCCGATCCCGACCTTGCGTTACTCAATCTCGATAAGAAGAAGAGGGGTTTGGCG
>JBJMGL010000126.1:0-2197 GCA_045807985.1 Bryobacteraceae bacterium | reverse complement strand
CTCAAGTAACGTCGTCAGCTATACGCGCTTTCGATGAACCGCTCGAGATAGGCTTTCGAAGCACGTATGTCACTCTCTTGCTGCGGGCCCGAGATTTCTCGCTCAATGGTGATGGGCCCGGTATAAGACAACTGGCGCAAATGGCGCATCACTTCCTGAAAGTTTACTCGCCCCCGACCGATCGGCACTTCTTCGCCCAGCTTTTGTGGATCCGTCGGATATAGCCCATCTTTTGCATGTAGACCCCGCACATACTTTCCAATCACCTCCAGCGCGCCGATTGGTTCTCCCTTCCCGTACAGGATCAGATTGGCGGTGTCGAGATTCACAAACACGTTGTCGAGACCCGTATCTTGGATAGCGCGCAACATGGTGATCGGAGTCTCCTGGCCTGTCTCCATCAGAAACATTTGGCCGTTCTGCTTGCAGTAAGCAGCAACGTCCCGAATCGCTGCCACAGACTGAGTGTAAAGAGGATCATTTGGATCTTCCGGTATAAAGCCGCAATGCGTGTGTACGGCCCCTATGCCGCATAGCTTTGCAAGATCCGATGCGTGCTTCAGTGCGCCTATGCGGGCGGCCCGCGTTGCCGGCGGTACCAGGCCAATTGTTTTCGGTCCTTCGGTGAAGTCCCACACAAAGCGTCCCGAGCCGAGCGTCATCACCGCCGTCGCTTCCACCTGGTATTTTGCAAGCGCCTCCTTCAGAGGAGCGGCGAGGCTTGCAGGTGCCGTCCCTACATGGACCTGGCAGGTCGGAAGACCGAAGGCCTGAACCTTTGCGATGGCTTCGTCGGGAGTAGTTTCCGTTACGCTGACAACCACACCAAGACGAGGCCGTGCAGCGCCTGCCCGGGTTTTCAGCGAAACAGCAACTGACGATACCGCCGCCTGTAAAAAGGTCCGTCTCTCGCATTCGAATGGCATAAGTTACTCAGATCAGCTTAGTAACACCCGGCTGGGCTCGCGGCGGAACCGGCAAGCTTCCGCTCCAATCCAGATGCCCAGGGACCAGTTTCTCCTGTGAATTCAGCGCTTGATCCCACGTGACTTCCTGACCTGTATACGCCGCCATACGGCCCATCATCGCGAGTAATGTGCTGGTCGCCATGCGCTTTCCGTCGTTGACCGGTTGCTGTTTCCGTATCGACGTAAATAACACGTCGTGCTCGCGCTGGTACATGTCGTACTGAGGCCCACTCCAGCTCCAATTCATCTTGCCTTCGATGCGGGGAACCGGGCCGCGACCAATCGTAATCGCGCCATCGGTGCCCAACATATAGTCGGCGGTTTCCTTGTAGCAGCCCTCAATTTGGCGATTTGCCAGGAAGGCTCGAATGCCGCTGGGATAGATGTAATTGACCTCGAAATGGTCATAGATGTTGCCGCCCTCGGCGGGACTAACACGCCCACCAACTCCGACACAGCTTAGGGGTGGCTCATCGTGCATTGCCCAAGCGATCTTGTCGGCGCTATGTACGGCCTGCTCGACAATGCTATCGCCACAGAGCCACACAAAGTTGTACCAGTTCCGGATCTGCCACTCTGTGTCGCTCATCCCCGCTGGGCGGGTACTCTCCGGAGGCATCGGTTTCACCGGACTTGTGTAGTAAGTCGCGTAATATGCCACTACACGACCAACAGCGCCGTTGAACAGCTGCTGAAACGTGTCCTGAATCATATTGTTGTAGCGCCAGCAAAAGCCGGACACCAGAGAAACATTCTTTCCCTTGGCTTTCTCCGACGTTTCGAGCACGCTTCGAATGCCGGGAGGATCTGTTGAGACAGGCTTTTCACAGAAGACGTGCTTATTCGAATCAATACACGCCGCCAAATGAGCGGGGCGAAAGCCAGGCGGTGTGGCTAGCAGCACTACATCAACACCGCTGTCTACGAGTTTGTGATACGCGTCGAGACCGAGGAAGCGCCGTGCCTGATCTACCTTGACTCGCTCAGAGGTTTTAGGGATTGCGTTCAGCGTTGCGAGAGAGTTCTCGATCTGCGCGTGATCGATATCAGCCATGGCCGTGAGTTCCGCGTAATCATCAGCATGCAGGGCTTGCGACGCCGCACCTGTACCGCGTCCTCCACATCCCACCAACCCGACTTTGATTGCATTCGTGACGGTTTGCGCCGAAATAACAGCGGGGAAACCGGAAATCAGGGCTGCGCCAACAGCCCCCGTACCACTCTTCAGG
>JBJMGL010000125.1:0-13980 GCA_045807985.1 Bryobacteraceae bacterium | reverse complement strand
GGTACGTAAAGATCCAAATGAGCTGCGCCTTGCCCTGGTGCGCGAAATGACGGAACTGTTGCAAGTGGAAGACCGGGTTGACCGCGCTGCCCGGCAAAAAGTCCGGACGCAGAAACGCGATATACCCGAAGGCGGCGAGGAGTTTGACATTCTCCACAAGCGCTACTATGCGGAGGAGCTGAAAAAACTTGGCATTAATCTAGGCAGCTAATTTAGTTACTTCAAATCGAGGAGCGAGTTCGTAGAAGTTAAATCCGGTTTCTTCAGGTCGTGAGCATCATACACAACGAAGTTTTTGTTTGCAAATACAGGAATCGCGCCTGTTAGCTGATGGCGCCGTTGCAGGACGTAGTAGTCAATGGGAAGTGTTCGAAATCTCCGCAAGCGCTCAGGGGAATAGATTCCGCTCATGGTCTCCCGCCAGCGCTGATCCCATTCGAAAGCGAATTTTTCAAAGTACTTGATGAGTTGTCTGCTGTTCCAGTCAACATACACGGCGCGAACCGCGCGTACCCGAAATACACCCGGATAGAGAGCATGGCCCGCATCGGGGAAAAGGAACATGGAACTCCCCCAGGTATTGGCTTCCGCCCATGCTGCAATTTCCTCAATGCCCGCCGGTTCCGCACTTTTCTCGCTGGGTCGAAATGCCGCCAGGCTAAGTGGCACAACCGCGACAGCCAAAAACCAGGAGCATGCTTCGAGCCTTCTTCGCTTTTGCAGCGCTTGGACTCCCGCTACCCCAAAGGCGACCAATGCCAACGCCACTGTGAACAGGAGCGTCCGGGCTGGCTGAAGCTGCGAAATCAGCGACCACCGCAAATAGCCGAGAAGAAACGCGGAAAGAGGCACGCTCAAAATGCCGCATGACGGGAGCACAATAAATAACCATCGGCTCTGGCGATTTAGTAACGGCCAGATTCGCGCTGTCGCATAAGCCCCTGATGCAAAAACTGCCAGATAAAACCAAATAAGCTTGGCTGCCCATGTTGAAACCCAAACCGAAGGTGTTTGTTCGTGCTGTAGCCGGGACCACCGCTCGGAAATCTGACTGAAGAAAGCCTGCGTTTCCACGACACCTGGCTGAAGCTGCGCTAAATTCGCGAGCAGCAATGTAAATACGACAAAGATTGGCAGCATGGGCCGAACCAGATATCGCAGCTTGCGGTCAAAAAACAGCCCTAACACTAAGAGCCAAAAAAGAGCAGCAATGGGAGCGTGGTAAGCAAGCGCGATTCCTCCCGCGAAACCAGCCAGTAATGGTTTTTCGTGCGCCAGAGCCCCAAGCGCAAGCAGCGTGAATCCAAACGCAAGAACATGCGGGACGGGCTCCCGCCCTATCAAAAGCTCATCAATGCCCGGAAGCGCGGCGCCAATATTGATTAGCGCGGAAAGGGGGAGAGCATAAACAGCATTTAAACCCGTTGATAGGATCAGCAGAAAAATACCGAGCAAAGCAGCAGCATGGCTTAGGAGCAACTGCGCTAGCAGGACGACTTCAAAACTCTGCTTGGTGAGCCGGTGCAGAAAGAGAGCCGCTTCGTCATAGATTGTGTAGGTCAGGTGAGGGCTGACCGCTACCGGGTCACGGGAAAGAAAACCGGGTGCGTCGAGTCTGTCGAGCATCGGCACAAAGATCTGGCTATCGCCTTGTAAATAAGAATGCCCTGGAAAGTAGCAAAACTCCAGGTATGTGATGAAAACGAGGCCCAGAAAGATAAGAAGGGCTCGCCGCATCTATTTCGCTGGAGTTTTCCCCAATTGCTCTTTTGCCCAGACACGGTTGGGAGCAAGTTGTACAGCTTGCTCCAGAGCTTTGCGCGCTTCTGCATTACGGTTTTCCTTGCGCAGAGTGATGCCTTTCCACAAATAGCTATCGGCCAGCTTAGGGTCAATCGAGATTGCCTTGTCAAAATCTTTCACTGCAACATCCGGTCCGCCGCCCATGGATGCAGGCAAATAATAATTGCCCACTCCGCGGCTCACATAAGCTAAAGCCAAAGAGCCGTTTAGTTGAATGGCTTTGTTGATTTCATCGCGCGCGCACTGGCCATATTTCAGGGTTCCCATCAACGGGTTAGCCGGAATTACCTGGCCGCACAACGCTCCTAGAAGACGATGGTACTCGGCATTGGAACCATTGCCCGAGACAGCTTTTTGAGCCGGCGCAAGGCCAGCTTCCGCTAACGACTCTGCTTGCTTTTTGTCATGTTGCTCCATGGCTACTTCCGCGCCGTAAGAGTAAGCAAGCGCCAGCCGGTATTGTGCTTCGGCGGAATTTGCATTGGTATCCGCCGCCTGCTTTGCCTGCTGGATCAGGCGGTCAAGCGCCGAACGGTCGCCACGATCACGCGCCCCCAATAGGTCTGTATTCTGAGTTGTCGCTCCGATGGCCAAAGCGCAAAGACAACACGCGCTGAACACCTTCAAAATCCGCTGCGATAAAGGTAGTATCGTCAATATCCTTCCCTTCATTTTAAAAAGGACGTTCCCCACCGCTCAGAGTTTCGCCAGTTTGCGTTGAACAAGGAGGAAGTACAAAGCAAGCACAATCACGAGCACGCCGTTCAGAGTCATCACAGCAGGAGCGGAAGCTGTTTTAATCAGAAAACCTGAAAAGAGACTGCCTAATGGCATGCCGCCACGGAACGCAACATTGTACACGCTCATCACGCGGCCGCGCATCACATCGGAAACATGAAGCTGCACCAGAGAGGAATTGAGCGCGAAGACAACCATGAGCAGCAAGCCCGCAATAAAGATAAACGCTCCTGTGAAGGTGATGTTTCTTGATAAGCCGATCACGGCAATAAACAGACCGAGCAGCAGCATAACAAGCAATGAAAGTCTAGCCTGCCTTGTCTGGTTTTGATGACTGCTAGCGACGACGAGAGCACCAGCCACCGATCCCGCGCCCGACAAGCAGAGGAACATCGTAAACGTGTTCGCGCCGCCATGAAAAACGTCACGCGCAATGACCGGCAAAAAGGTGATCAGCGGGTAAGACAGCAGAGTAAGCAAAAAGGCAAGAGCAACAAGGCTGATCATGCCTTCACGCTGCCGCAGAAAATTCACGCCTTCCTTTATGCTTTCAAAGACTGATCCTCCGCTCTTTACCGGAGTAAATGGCGAGCGAATGACCAGCAACGATGCGATCACCGCCAGAAAAGAGATGCCGTTCAGAGTAAAGCACCAGCCCGCACCCAGTTTCGTCAAAGCAACGCCTCCCAAAGCCGGTCCCACGACTCGCGCCAGATTGAATTGAATCGAGTTTAGGGCAATGGCGTTTTGCAGGTCTTCTTTTTTTACCAGCGTCGGAACAAGCGCCGAGTACGCCGGCCCGCCGAAAGATTGCGCTACCCCTACAGTGAACGACAGGCACCAGATATAGCGAACGCGAACCAGATGTGTTACTACCAGGACGGCCAGCAGGAAGGCGCATGTCAACTGGATAAGCTGCGAGATGATCAGTAGCGTCCGGCGATTTTTGCGATCGGCGAGCACTCCGCCAAACAGCGAGAAAAGGAAGACCGGAATCTGGCCGAAAAAGGCGTCAAGACCAAGATAAAAGGAAGAATCGGAGATCTGGTAAACAAGCCAGCTTTGCGCCACAATTTGCATCCAAGTGCCAATGCTGGAGGCGCAAGCTCCCAGCCACATCAGCCGGAAGTCGTGATAACGAAACGCTCTAAAAGTTCGTTGTAGCAACTAACGTAAGGGCTTCTCTCTTTTAATCAGGTGAAGGAGGTTGCCGTCCGGGTCTTTGAAGAAAACCAAGCGGTTGCCCTCATTGTTGTAAGGCTTCCCTTCAAACTTCACGCCTTGTTCTTGCAGCTGCCGATAAGCGGCATCGAAATCGTCCACGGAAATAGCGATATGGCGCATGCCGGCCGTGCGCATTGCCGTTTGCGGCCGCTCGCCTTCGGCGGGAATGATTTCGATGAGACTGCCATCCTTTGCCTGGACGAAGTAGTTGCCGCTATAGGCGTACGTAATCTCGAACTCCAGGTAGGCGCAGTAATACTCGGCTAGACGCTGGGGGTTCTCCGACGCAATAGCGAAATGCTCAATGCCGTTAAACATCAATGGGGATTGTAACAGTTTGAGCGTGGCGTGAATGCCGACTTGCCCTTAGATTCCCTGCGATTTGAGCCACGGCTCAAGGGACGGATCATGAAAGTCTTTGATATGGAGTTCAACGCCTGTGAATTCGGTGGGCGTTGTTTCCACTCCCACGACGCGCATGCCTGCCGCGACGCCAGCTTTCACGCCTGTTGGCGAATCTTCAAACACGATGCAATTTTCCGGATCAATTCGCAGATGCTGCGCTGCTTTCAGGTAAATATCGGGGAATGGCTTAGGGCGTTTCACTTCCAAGCCATTCACAACGGCCTGAAAGTAGGACCGCAAATTAAAACGGTCCAGCACGAAATGAATGTTTTCGGGTTCGGCGTTGGAGCCGATTGCTTTCGGAACGTTTTTATGCCGCTGGAGAAATTCAATCACGCCCGGTACTTGAAAGCCGTTCAGATCCTCCTTGAGCAAAAGTTCACGAAACAGGCGCTCTTTGGCAAGGCCATGTTCGAACGCGGCTTCTTCGGAAACCGTATCGCCGAGGAAATCCTGAACCAGCTCTGAGTTGCGTTTGCCGTGCATGCGGGTTTCCAGATTTTCGACCTTCACACCTAAATTATCCAGGTAGTGTTCCCAGGCGACGACGTGCATCGGCATGGAGTGGATCAGAACGCCATCCAGGTCAAAGATCATCGCCAATGGCTTGGTGGCTGTCTGCTGAGGAGCGGGCGCATCCATCGGCGTTGAGAATAGCACGCTTCCGCCACATGAGGATGTCAAAACGACGCTATAATCAGGGCACACGAACAAATGCGTGATAAGTCTTTGTGTCCAGTCGAGGATTGTCCATCACTAGCGCTTCACTGAGCTTCCGCCGCCTTTGGCGAATGGCGCTCATCGGCCTTGGCCTTCTTGCTTTGGCCGGTGTCATTGCGCCCTTCCTGGATGGCTCCCGATTTAGCGGGCAAATTCAGCAGACACTTGAGACAACCCTGGGGCGCAAGGTTGAGTTTGAAAATGTTCGCTTTACGTTTTTCTCCGGGCCGGGATTTTCGCTGGAAAACGTGACCATCAGTGAAGACCCTCGTTACGGGTTAGAGCCTTTTGCGGTCGTGCCTGTTTTACAGTCGCAGGTCCGGCTTTACAAGCTGCTATTGGGGCGAGTTCAGCTTTCCAGCCTGCGTCTGGTGGAGCCGTCGCTTAATCTTGTCAAGCGGGGCGACGAGACTTGGAACGCCGTGGAACTTGTTGAACGCTTAAGCGCGCCTCGCGAGGTTCCGCTTAACTTCTTTCCCGTGTTCGAAGTGTCCGGCGGACGCGTTAATGTCAAGTTTGGGATTCGCAAGTCCACGCTATACCTTCTGGGCTCGGATCTAAGCGTCTATCCGGAGCGCTCCGGCAAGCTGTTTATTCAGTTCTCCGGGTCGCCCGCCCGCACGGACCGGGCCGGCATCGGGTTTGGCCGTTTACGCGGAAAGGTGAACTGGTATGTCAATCCAAAAAGCGCGGCTGCAAACCGAGTGGAAGCCGATGTAAGGCTCGACCCCAGTAACCTTAGTGAAATCACGACGCTCATTGAAGGCCACGATATTGGCGTGCATGGGACGGTTAGCTCTCAGGCCAGGGTTGAAGGGCCGTTAACCGCTCTCAGAGTTCGGGGAGAATTGCGCTTGGGAGATGTCCATCGCTGGGATCTCCTTCCCTCCAGCGGCGAGGACTTGCGGATTCTGTACGGCGGCATAGCCGACCTGCTCGCTCACAATCTCACTCTGAATACATTTGGCGCGCGTGCAGGCGAAATAACGCCGGTTACTTTGGAGATGCTGATCAGCGATTTTTTAGCGAATCCGCGCTGTTCATTAAATGCGCACCTGACAGAAGTTCCCATTGGCAATGTGCTGCCGCTGGGGAGACGCATGGGGCTTGCTATTCCGCCGGATTTAAGTTTGACAGGGACACTGGGAGGAGTTATTCATTATGGGACCAATGAGGGCCTGAACGGGAATGTAGAGATCCGAAATGTCTCTGCGGCTCTCCCCGACGTTCCTGCTCTGAGTGTTGGACGCGCGGGCGCAACCATTACTGGTGATCGCGTCCGCTTTGACCCTACGGAAATACAGACGAACAACGGAACTCTTCAAATGGGCGGCGATTTTTATTTATCCATGCCTCGCGCACAAGTGTCGATCAGCGTGGAGGAGTACCCGACTGAAGAGTTCAAACGTGCTCTTCGTGCATGGTTTGGAACGCCCGGAACATTAAAGTTATTGAAGGATGGTCGTCTCTCAGGGCAAGTCGCTTATAGCAAAAATGAGAATGAAGATCCGCTCTGGTCAGGACGGGTGCAATTTGCCGGAGGAGTATTGAGTCTTCCGGGTCTGTCTGTGCCACTACAGCACGCGGAAGGACGCGCTAAATTCGATGCTTCGGAACTTGAACTTACACAGCTGAGGGCGGCAATTGGTCCTCGCACGCTACGAGGCAGCTACCGTTACCATGCCGACGCGAGGCGGCCGGAACATTTGCGTATCGAGATGCCCGCGGCGGATCTTCAGGAAATCCAGAGCTTTCTTGCGCCGACGCTGGAGGCGCAAGGCTGGCTGGCCCGCTTGCATGTGGCAAGACGCAGGGTGCCGGATTGGCTTAGGGAAAGAAACCTGGAAGGCGAGATCGACATCGCTAATTTCTCGGTTGGCGCTGTCACCCTGGGGCCGTTATGGACACGCTTTGTCTGGCAAGGCACAAATGTGCAGTTTCCCTCCTTGCGTCTCAGACTTCCTGCTGGCACTCTCCGGGCGGAGGGAGCAGCGAATTTGTCTTCTTATTCGCCCTATTACACGTTTACAGCGAATGTAGAGGACTACAAATGGCGCGGAGGTCTGTTGAGCGCAAAAGGAACGTTTGACACAGGGGGAGCGGGAGCGGAAAGTTTGCGGAATCTGCATGCGGCAGGAACGTTCTCAGGAAGCAACTTGAGTCTGTCATTGGACGATACCTTCAGCAAAATCGCAGGAGACTTTGCCTTTTCGTTCGCGGACGGCTGGCCCGATTTGCGTCTGTCCAATGTGCAAGCCTCGGATGATGAGAACGCATGGATAGGAGAAGCAGCCAGCCAGAGCGATGGAAAGTTGATTTTTGATCTGGAACATGCCGGTCAACAGCGCAAAATCGTCAGCACGCTTGTGCCGGAGAACTCAACCTCTGTGTCGTCCCTCAACCGCTAGTTCGCTGGCAGCCGGTACCATTAGTTAAAATTGAAGAGCACAATGCATGCTCTCGATCGGGCTTGGGAAGCGCTCAAGCGTGAGTTTGAAGCGGCTAACGAACAGGCAGCACGCGTTGCCCGTGGTCAAATCACTAATGAATTAAATCAGTTCCTGCGCCGATTGCGCCAGTATGGGAAAGAAGGCGAGTGGATTTCCGCGTTGCTTGATAGCGCCGGACGCTTCGCGCAAGGAGCCGCTCTATTTGAAGTCAAGAACGAGGCTTTGGCGTTGCGCGGACAGTTGAAGATGGAATTGCCCGCGGATTTTTCTTTCCCGCTTGCTTCGGCTGCGGCGTTTGTCAGCGCGATTGAAACAAAGGATCCGGTTGTTGCGCTACGGTCTCCCTCCGAAGTTGGCGAAAGGCTTAGCGGCAAAAACTCCGGGGAACGAGCACACCTGATTCCTCTCCTTAACGGAAGTCGAGTAGTGGCAGTGTTATTTGCCGCCGATAGGGAGTACACGGACGCGAACGGCTTGGAGTTGATTGCCGGGATGGCGTCGGCGGTGCTGGAACGAAAGTCTAATATGGGGTTGCATTCTCAAATTGCGGAAGCGCCGAAAGCGAAACCAAACATTCGAGCATTGCCCGCTTGGGCCGACCTCAGTGAAGAGCAACGGAATCTGCACACGCGTGCCCAGCGCTTTGCTCGTGTGGCAATAGCCGAAATGCAGCTTGCCCGTCCTGAGGCTTGCAAGGCTGGCCGCGAGCAAAGTAACTTATATTTATTTCTGAAGAGTGAAATCGATAAAGCACGTGACACTTACCGTAGGCAATTTATGGTGATTCCATCCATGGTGGACTATTTACATCTCGAACTGATACAAACAGCGGCGGAAGGGAACGAATTAAAATTAGGAGTGGAATATCCGGGGCAGTTGGTTTAGCTATTGCACCGCCCGACTAATTACTGGTTGCGCGGTTTATTCAGCCCTGTTTGGACTGATGCTGCTGGCGAGCGCGGCTCCGGTTCAGAAGAGCCGAGGGAAGAATAAGGCAGTTAAGCACAGTGCGGTTGAATCAGCGCCCAAGCCCGCAAGCCCGAAGGTCGTAGGCGCCGCTGGGCTGATTGCCGTTGCGCAACACCAACTCGACAATAAGAATTTTAGTGTGGCTGCCGACTATGCTCAGTCAGCGGCGTCAAAGGTGCCTGCCCTGGCTGATTACGCGCATTTCATTCGAGCGCAGGCTGAGTATGAGCTCCATAATTACAGCGATGTTGCCGAATCCGCTAAGCGCATCTTTGATTTTGCGCCGCCGTCGCCTCTGGTTGGTCCGGTAGCGGCATTAGCCGTTCGCGCGGACCTGGATGGAAACAGCCCAAAACAAGCTCTGGAACTGATCAAAAAGTATTTCGAGGTAGTTCCCCAGCCACAAGCTGACCTGCTGCTGGCGCGTTGCTTTGGCGCTACTGATAATCTCTCGCAAGCGGCTGAATACTTTCAACGCGTGTACTACGAATACCCAAGCTCGAAAGAAGCAACAGATGCTGCTAATGCGCTCGTCGATTTGAAAGCAAAGCTCGGCGATGCTTTTCCACGCATCACGCCGTCCGTGCTCCTTAAACGGGCGCAGAAGCTGTTCGATGTAAAAAATCCGGCGGGCGCGCGCATTGAGTTAGCCGCGGCCATTCCGCAACTGGCTGGCGCTGAGCAGGACTTGGCGCGCGTGCGGTTAGGAGTGGCCGATTTTCTATCCAATCAGACGTCGGCAGCCTTCACGTATTTATCCAGTCTGAAGGTTGATGATCCGGAAGCAGATGCTGAACGCCTCAATTATTTGATCCGCTGTGCGCGCAAGAGCGACCGGCATGCGGATGTAAAGCCGTTTCTCCTTCAATTAGAGCAGCAGCATGCCATATCACCTTGGCGGCTGGATGCGCTCATTTTTGTTGCTGATGGAGCGCGAACTGAGAACAACTCAGGCGAGTATCTGCCGTTGTATCAGGCATGCGCGGGGTCATTCCCTAAAGATCATCGCTCGGCGTGGTGCCACTGGCGCTTGGCTTTCGAAAGCTACAGGAAAGATGGCACCGATTCTTACGATCTTCTGCGCAGTCATGTCCAGCAGTATCCGGCTTCGGAAGACATTAATAATTCGCTCTACTTTCTCGGCCGACTGCAGGAGAGAAAAAATGATAATGCTTCGGCCAAAGCCTGCTATGAGGAACTGATTGCGCGTTTTCCGAATACTTACTATACGGTGGTGGCTCGGGAGCGTTTAAAACAGCCGAGCCTTCAGGCTGCCACGGCAAGCCCGGAAATGAAGGAGTTCCTGCAATCTGTTGAGTGGCCTTCGCGTCCTGAATTTCCGAGCTTTTTACCTGGAGATCTAGCGAAAATCCGAATCTCGCGTGCTCAACTGCTGCAGCTTACTGGCTTGACCAGCATGGCGGAAGATGAACTGAAATTCGGTGCAACGAACGACGGCAAACAGGCAAATGTGTATGCGTATGAGCTGGCAAAATTAGCTGCCGGGCGAGAGGCTTCCGATCAGGCGTTGCGCTACATCAAGCGTTATGCTCCGGGTTACCTGCATATGCCATACGATCAAGCGCCGTTAAATTTCTGGCAGTTGGCCTTTCCCATGCCATACCGGTCATTGATCGATCAGCACAGTCAGGAACAAAGTTTAGACCGGTTTTTTGTTGCGGCGTTGATCCGGCAGGAATCAGAGTTTAACCCCGTGGTCATCTCGCATGCCAATGCTTATGGCCTGATGCAAGTGTTGCCAGCTACGGGTCGTATGTTGGCGAAGCGTTCCGGCGTGCGGCGTTTCAGCGCATCGCAATTATTAACGGCAGACCGCAATATACAGCTCGGAACTTTGTATGTTCGCAATTTGATGAACTCATTTGGCGGACAGGAGGAATATGTGCTGGCTTCCTACAATGCCGGGCCAGGACGCGCCAAGCTATGGCAAACGTGGGGTCCGTACCGCGAACAACCTGAATTCATCGAGACGATTCCGTTTCACGAGACGCGGCAATATGTTCAAGTTGTTCTGCGGAATGCGGATACATACCGCCGCTTGTATGCCGGAACCGTGCCGGAGATTCCGGCGTATCACCCGAAACCTGCGCCTAAGGTAAAGGTAACCAAGAAACGTGTCCGCCGTGGATAATTGCAAGATGACGACCATTACAGCTCCCCGTTTTCAAAGCGCTCGTATCACGGAGTTCAAAGAGTCCGTGATCCGCGAAATGACAAGACTGGCGCTGCATCATGGCGCGGTCAATCTGGCCCAGGGATTTCCGGATTTCGGAGCGCCGCCGGAGATTAAAAGAGCAGCGCAGGATGCGATTGCGGCCGATATCAATCAGTACTCGATTACCTGGGGAGCGAAACCGTTCCGCGACGCGCTTCGGGATTACTACGGGCGCTTTTATCAGCTCACTCTCGATCCGGAGCGAGAGATCACGGTGTGCTGCGGTTCAACGGAAGGCATGGTTGCAAGCATGCTGGCGTTGCTAAATCCGGGTGATGAAGTGGTGCTGTTTGAGCCGTTTTACGAAAATTACTGGCCGGATTCGCAGTTGAGCGGCGCTGTGTGCCGGTATGTGCGCACCCATCCGCCGGACTGGACATTTGATCCTCAGGAGTTGCGGGCGGCGTTTAACAAACGAACACGCGCGGTGATTCTCAATACGCCGAACAATCCGACGGGGCGCGTATTTTCAGAAAGTGATTTGCGGTTTTTGGCGCAGCTTTGCAAAGAGTTTGATTGCCTGCTGATTACGGATGAAATTTACGAACACATCACCTTTGACGGCGAGCGCCACGTGCCGCCGATTACGCTGCCGGGAATGCGCGAACGATGCGTGCTGGTGAATAGTTTGAGCAAGACCTTTTCGGTGACGGGATGGCGCGTGGGATGGGTGATTGCGCCTCCGGAATTAACCAATTCCATTCGCAAGGTGCATGATTTTCTGACGGTCGGGGCGGCGGCTCCGCTGCAACAGGCGGGCGTAACGGCATTGCAGTTGCCTGATCATTATTACTCTGATTTGGCCAGTAGTTACGAAGCCAAGCGGAATCAGGTGGTCCGTATTTTGGAGGGGGTTGGGTTTCGATGTTACGTGCCCAAAGGCGCATATTATGTGATGTGCGATATGTCGGCGTTTGGGTTCCGGGATGATATGGCGTTGGCGCGGTATCTGGTGGAGGAGATTGGCGTGGCGGCGGTGCCGGGATCGAGCTTTTTCAGCGATCCGGCGGCGGGATCGCAGATGATTCGCTTCTGTTTTGCGAAGCGTCCGGAAACGCTGGAACGGGCAGGCGAGCGGTTGCAAAAATTGAAGGGTTGAGTGGTTTCCTCATGAGCGTTGATTTATAGAGATGAAAAGTGGGAGCCGCAAACTTTGTCATCTTAAGCACAGTATCGACAGCGGGATGATCCTGCGATTCGGAAAGGGCTGCTCAAAAGCGGGTACGATCTCTCGCCGCACTCTTTTTGCGCGACATTCTCTCCCCTGAGTTCCTATTTTTCTGAACTCCTGCGGCTCGCCGCTTTGGTACCTTGCCGATTCGGGGGTCCCCGGCTGCAATCAGTTCGCAGGCGCGCAAGGCAGCTTCCTCAAAATCCGGTGTGTCGGCGGCAAGAACCTGCCAGCTGGTCACCTCTTTTCCGAAGACCTGAATGGATCGCAAGTTCGGGAACTCGCCGCGTAAACTCTCGTGGTGCTCCTCGCTGGTGGCGAGCCATACTCCGTTATCGGCCGTTTCAGTGCATTTGTTGCGTAGGGCGAGGACAATCTTGTCCTCTACGTAAACGGCGAGACAGCCAAACATGGGGCGGGTTTCAGGTGATAAGGGAGCGAGCGCATCGAGCACAAACTCATGGGGGATGATTTTACGTGGTTTGATCGCAAAGAGAGTATCGTCGGGCGGGAGAAAGGTGGAAGAGCGAGGCGGCTTCAACATTGAACTTTACATGGTAGCTAAATTTCCGGTGGGCGCAGGATCCAGGAGCAATCCCCTACCATCGATTTGGGACATGCTCCCGACCTGTCGATCAATCTGCTATCAACCGAGAAACCTCAGTTCTCCAACTAGTGCGTTATCCGCTCATGTGCCTTGCCGATGCCAATTACAGCAAGGCACTGCCTCGGAACCAATCTCTGGAAACGAGACATGCTCGTGACCCACAGCGCGAGGGGTAGGTGTTGCTACTTGCATGGCGCATTGACCAGGATGGCAAGCTGACGAACTCGCTGCTCAGTACGCGTTAGGCTTGATTATCTTCGTGAAGATCCGCAACACCTGACAGGCCCAGGAGCGGGCAGTGTATTCTGGCGATCGCAATTATTTGCCACAACACGGGTTGCTCATCACGACCAATCTGTTGTACCGTACTATCTCGGGAGATGGGAGGCCCACATGATCGGGCTTGTATCGTCGGCTACAGAGACGACCACTCGTCTCCCATCAGGAGACACCCCAAGAGTCTCGAGCGGCGCGATAGGGTCAAAGGGCCTCAGCGGCTTACGTGTCGCTGCCGTGTCGCGTCCGGGAATGAGGTCCTGAATAGAAACGCCGGTCGCGCCCGCCACATCCTGGTCGATAAAAGCAATTGCCGCCGTCGTCTTCCCGTCAGACGACGGCATCCAGCGTGCCCTTCCAAGAGTCATCCCATTCTGCCTTCGTCTCCAACACTGAATATGTCCGGGCACTTCTGCTCCGTCCGAAATTCGCACGACATGTATTTCGGCGCTCGGGTTGGGGTTGATCAATGCAATACGTATCTTGTGCACCAAAGCCACACAGGGCCGCGCCAAGTCTAACGAAGACCCTTGGAGCGCTGATACCGCCAGAGCGAAAACAAATACCGATGCCCGCGCACCAGAATTCGGCCGTCGGGAGCCCAACCGGCCATGGCCGCATCTCCATCGATTGCTATCGGCACCAGCGTGAAGGATTTCGACACAGGGTCCAGGATTGCGGTCTCGTAATAGAAGCTGTGCTTCGAAACCACGGACACCAGAATCCGCCCACGCGCATCGACTGCGGCCGACGAGAGTCCAGGGTTGGCCACGTGGTATTCCGCTGACACCGGCAACTCCTCCACCTCGCCGCCTGCCACCGGAATTCGCATTATTCCCATGAGCCCCTTCCCGGCGCGTTTCACATACAGGTATTGGCCCTTGGGGTCCAGCGCTACGTCGACGCCCTCCGTGATTCGCTTTGGCTCGCCGCCTGCCACCGATTGCGCCCAAATCGCTCCGCTGAACGAATAGTAGAGCGTATGGCCGTCCGGCGAAGCCGCCATGCCATTGTCGCTGCGCATTGAAAAGCGGCGCAGCACGCGCCCGTCGCGCAGCGAAGCCATCGCGATCCGCCGCTGATCTCCAGTGCCGATCACGAAAGCCACGTTGCCGTCGAATGTCGTCGCTGGAAGCGTGGTGTCTTCGGAGGTTTCTACCAATACCTGCGGCTCGCCTCCGGGACGCACTGCCGCCAGGCGCTGCCGCCCCCAACCGGGGAGCGTGAACAGCACATCACCCCCAGGCGAAACCATCGTTAAGAAGTCGTTCGTCGGTAGCCCAAACTCCTCGCCGACCCCGCCCGAAGCACTGAGGTGCAGAAGCACGAACTGGTTCCGAAGCAGATCCAGATACAGCGAGCCATCGCGTGCCAAATTCAT
>JBJMGL010000124.1:0-2845 GCA_045807985.1 Bryobacteraceae bacterium | reverse complement strand
GCGCCCAGTTGGAAACCCGAGTATGGCCTTCCGGTCAATCAAGAGGATTTAGCCGGAACACTGATGTCGTTTTCCTCAATTGTTATTGACGGCTTGGAAAAGCTCGGTATCACGCTTTCTGATTCTGACCGCGAAGCGTATTTACATTGCTGGCTGGTAGCTGGTCATCTGCTCGGTATCCGGCAAGATCTGCTTCCACCCAATATCGACAGTGCCCAGTCACTCGCGGCCGCAGTAGCTAGGCGCCAGTTTGGGCCTAGTCCCGAAGGCAAGGAAATGACGCGAGCACTGGTGCAAATGATGGCGGATGTGCTGCCGGGAGATGTTTTCAGACACGTAGCGCCTTTATTGATTCGCTATTTTCTAGGTAAGGAGTGGGCTGCTTGGCTTGGGATTGAGGAGGGCGCTTTTGTCCAAATATTATCTGCCCCGCTGCGCTTCCTAGGTGTTGAATCCAGTCAATTGTTGCAGGATTCGGCGGGACTCAGCCGACTGGCGGAGCGCGTTGGACATCTCCTGATCGAGTCTATTGTGTACATCGAGCGCGGCGGCAATCGTCCTAGCTTCAGCATTCCCATGCAATTGCGGCAGCAGTGGGGCGTGAACTGGCTGTCGTAGGGCATTCCACCTGCTGGGCTATACACTATCCACTTTCGGAGTTGTGAACGGGAGGCGAAGCACTAAACTTAGGTCTTCGCCTCTTTTTGAGCATCCCCTTTTAGCGGGACTTTACGGCAGGCGGTACATTTAGTTCAATAAGGTTGTCGAGCAGTCCCTCGAAGCCGCCAGTCACTGCTAAGCGGTCTACTTTCTCGACCAGCTTTTCCAGCGTCTCCAGCTCCTTCAAGCGCACGAGAATCGGATTGTCCTCCAGCAGCTTTGCCGTGTTTAACAGCGAGCGTGTGGCAGCCGTTTCCTCGCGCCGACGGATCAGGTTCGCCTGCGCCTGCTTCTCCGCGGACACTACCTGGTTCATGATCTCGCGCATGTCCCCAGGCAGGATGATGTCCTTTAACGCGACGGTACCTACTTCGACACCGATGGCGTTCATTTCTGCACGCATAATTATGGCGGCATCTTCGTCAATCTCGGTTTTATCCGCCAGAATCTCTTCCAGCGTTTTCTTTCCGAGCGCCTGACGCACCGTCAACTGCAGCAACCGGTAGAAGTGGTTTTCAAAGTTTGCCACCGTTCCCTTTGCTTTGACGGCATCGTGAACCTGGTAGTTGGCCAGAATGTTGACACGGAGCGCGACCTTGTCTCGCGACAAGATCTCCTGTCCCGTGACCTCCAGAGTCTGGCGTCGAAGATCGATAATCTCCACGCGCGGCGATCCGGTAACAGCCCAGAAGCCGTACTTGCCGGGAGGAAGGGTTCGAACGAGCCGGTTGTCGATAAACAAAAGGCTCGTTTTTGCCTCCTCAACTACCGAGAGCGTGGCGTGAGAGTTCCGTCCCAAGCGCTCTAGCGCAGGTAGTTTAGAGGCCGGAATCTCCGGTTGAGCGACAACGTCAATTACTTCCGCTGTTACTTCCGCCAGTCCGCGCCAGTACAAGACACGTTTCGCCGGAAGCAGAACTTCCAATAATTTGCTGTCCACGTACACCATGGCGACCTGCACGTCGTTGGTTTCCACGCACGTGAAGTAGCGGTTGACCAAGTCCGACCGCTCCTTCACCAAGTAATCAGCCCATTTGCTCCCGAAAACGAGATCACGCATATTGTGCTTCTCGGTTTCCAGAAATACGCCGGGCGAGACAAAAATGCGATGCTGGCCGGGTTCCAGAATTCCGCTAAACCGGCCATTTTTTGCAATCAGAACTCGCTCCTGATCGCCTACAGCTACTCGTTTCCAAAGCATAAAGATACCTCTAACTTAGTTTTTGATTTACATAATTATTACTAATGAGTAATCCGGCCCTAACTTGGTCCACAGAGACGGCACGGAGGAAAGTTAAAGCTGTCCTTTTACGAAGTGAGTTGCCGACGCAGGAAGAACAGCAGTTTCAGTTTTGCCGCAAGGCACCGAAACTGTTGCGCTGATTCTGACTCACCGCAAGCGGTTTGCCGGAGAGCGCGGGACAAAGTTAGGAACGGATCGAGCTGAAATGGGCCTTTACGGGGCCTTGTTCGACAACGGGATTCGAACCCGCGACACACAGATTAGGAGTCTGTTGCTCTAACCACTGAGCTATATCGAGGCGGTTGGCGAATGTCCGCATATCGGCATACGGTACTTCAGCGAAGCCGTACCAGTGAGGAGTTGTGAACCTCTTCCTTTGATATGTGGGCAGCATGGAATCACCTACCGAGATTTGAGTCTAAATCACGTTCGGCGAATAAGTCAAGAGCGAAATTATCAAAGGTAGTAAGATCCTCATTCCTATAGCTCTTTTGAAGCACAATAGTACTTGCCCTAACTTGCCAATATCTCATCAGCGTGTTAACTTCACACAAAGCAGTGATTTTCTTTCTGAAAGGAGGACTCTTGCGGAATCAACTACGAAAATTCAGTTTTTGCGATTTGCGTTTCAACATGGACAGGACGCTAGAGGACCTGCTTTCCCTTCCTTTCGCGCACGCCTGATCTAAATCCGATACAACTCTTTGCTGCACCGGCGCGTTAAGTTTGCGCCTTGCGGGAAGGTCAACTATTTAATCACTATCCGTGTGTTTATACAACCGAGGAAGAAAACTTTGATTTTGGAGATGAATGTTTTAGAAGGGCTGGATGGCCCTGAGGTGTTTGCAGAGCAGCCATTGACACCTGTGCAGCAGGAAGTTTTTGACGAACTGCTGATGGGGTTATCTGTTGGAAACGTGTGTGTTCTCCAGGGCGGCGTTG
>JBJMGL010000123.1:0-2321 GCA_045807985.1 Bryobacteraceae bacterium | reverse complement strand
GGCACAAGCGAGATTCTCAGAATTCCGCTTGATCCCCACCAACGGTTTTCCTGGACGCTGGCGCCCGATGGTTCGCGCGTGGCCTGGATTCGTTCCGATGCGCCGGACGCCACCATTCATGTCGTTCCCGTGCCATTGCAGGCAAGGCAGAGTGGTCCCGAGAACCGCGAACACGAGGTCCTACTGAAGGGCCTGTCCCAATTGCACGCCCTTAATTGGTCTCCAGAGGGAGAAGGCTGGTATGTCACGACGCACTTACCGGCAAGTTGGGCCATTCTCCACGCCACTTTGGAAGGTCGCACACAGGTTCTGTGGCAAGGGACAGGCGAGTATGCGCCCGAGGCTTGGCCCTCGCCCGATCACCGCCACCTGGCTTTTTCACAGCAGGAACAAGATAGCAACGTATGGATGTTAAAAGGCTTCTGACTTCATTGTTGAAAACCGCTTTAAGTAACGGATCTTTTAGCCATTCTCGCCATCATTATGGATATGAGGCGTATTCAACCGGAGCCAGGTCAGGAATCCGTTTGGGATTATCCAAGGCCTCCGAAAGTGGAACTGTCATCCCGGCGGGTCCGTGTGTTCTTTGCGGGCGCTTTAATCGCGGAAAGTTCAAAAGCATGCCGGGTCTTGGAGACAAGCCATCCGCCAACCTGGTACATTCCGCGCGAGGACACGAAAACAGATTCCCTGATCAGCGGCAAGAGCAACTCGCATTGCGAATGGAAGGGAGCGGCAACTTACTGGAGCATCAGAATTGGCGATCAAGTCGCAGAGAATGCCGCATGGTCCTATGAGCACCCGGCTGCCGGTTTTGCAGCGCTGCGGCAGCATTTAGCGTTTTATCCAAGCCGCTGCGAGTGCTACGTCGACGGGGAACGGGTTCAGCCGCAACCGGGGGATTTCTATGGCGGCTGGATCACCTCCGATGTGGTTGGGCCATTCAAGGGCAGTCCGGGCACTTGGGGCTGGTGAGAGCAGCTCGTAAAACTTACGATATCCTTTTAAAGCCACACAAAAAGATCTCTCCGATGCTCAAGACCGCTTCGTTCCTGCTTTCGTTCGCCTTGTTGAAAACGGGCGCTCTCCATGCCGCCTCCATTTACGACTACACTTTAAATTCCATCGACGGCAAACCAACACCGCTCTCCGCGTTTAAAGGGAAGGTCGTCATGCTCGTTAATGTGGCGAGCCGTTGCGGTTACACGCCGCAGTATACGGGACTTGAATCCTTATATGAGAAGCACCAGGACCAGGGCTTCGTCATCGTCGGCATTCCGGCCAACAATTTCGGAAGCCAGGAGCCCGGTACTAATGCCGAAATCAAAACCTTTTGCAAAAGCAAGTATGCCGTGACGTTCCCGATGATGTCGAAAGTTTCAGTAACCGGAGCCGACAAAGCGCCGCTCTATCAATACCTCACGGGCAAGGAGGGCAATTCGAAAACAGGCGGCGAGATTCAGTGGAACTTCACAAAGTTTCTGGTCGGACGCGATGGCCAGGTCCTAGCCCGTTTCGAGCCTGCGGTTGCTCCCGATGATCCGAATCTCAACGCGGCAGTGGAGAGAGCCTTACAGTAGTTTTGCCATGTCATGAGCTTTTCGCTCAGTTATTCAATGCCATTTGTATTACCCTTCTCTTAAGGGCAAGTGATGGCAATCAAACTGACTGTTAACGGGCGGTCCACCACCGTCGACGTTCCCGCGGATACACCTCTCTTGTGGGTGCTCCGCGATGTTCTTAATCTTCATGGCTCAAAGTACGGCTGTGGCATCGGTCAGTGCGGAGCCTGCACGGTCCACCTGAACGGCCAAGCGGTGCGCTCGTGCGTCACGCCCGTGGGCAGCGTGGCAGCCGCTAAGATTACCACCATTGAAGGACTTTCGCCAAACGGCGCTCACCCGCTGCAACAAGCTTGGCGGGAAATCGACGTGCCGCAGTGTGGGTACTGCCAGGCCGGTCAGATTATGTCGGCGGCGGCTTTGCTGGCCAAAAATCCCAAGCCGACCGACGAACAGATCGACAGCGCCATGAACGGCAATTTGTGCCGCTGCGGAACCTACATTCGTGTCCGGCAGGCAATTCATAAGGCGGCCGGAATGCCCGCTCACAATTCCGGACAACGGGCTGAACTAATCAATGTTCAAAACAGCAAAAACGAAGGAGGTCTATAAACCATGCACCTGACCCGTCGCTCCTTCCTGCAAGTTACTGCGTTATCCGGTGGAGGCATGCTGATCGGCACCTATATCGGGCCGAGAGCGTCCGCGCAGCAGGGAAATCAACAAGCACCGCTCCAACCGAACGCATTCATTCGCATC
>JBJMGL010000122.1:0-18142 GCA_045807985.1 Bryobacteraceae bacterium | reverse complement strand
CGCGCAAACAGCGCCGTCTCTTCCAAAATAGGCGTCCGAATCTCCTGATAGTTGAATCGCGCAAAGATCCGCCGTGCTGTCGCTTCCACATGATTCCACGCAAAACTGGAAGGCGGCAGGATATCGCGCATCCCCTTAACGCTATGGATCAAAGCTGCTCTTCCTTGTAGATTGCCGTTAATTCGACGTAGTTATTACAGTTTCTGGAGAAGCGCTTTCGCTCCTCTTCTGTGACCTCACGGCGCACTTTCGCTGGGGCACCCATCACAAGAGAATTAGCAGGCACCTCCATGCGTTCCGGGACCAGAGCGCCTGCCGCGACCACCGCGCCAGCGCCAATCTTCGCTCCATTCAAAACAATCGCGCCAATCCCGATGAGCACCTCGTCTTCTACGACACACCCATGCAAAACCGCCCGGTGCCCCACCGTCACCCGATTGCCAATAATGCACGGATAAATGTCGCGTTCCACGTGGAGAACCGTGTTGTCCTGAATGCTGGTTTCATTGCCGATACGGACGTAGTTGACATCGCCGCGAATGGAAACGTTCAGCCAGACGCTGGACCTCTCGCCGATTTCAACATCCCCGGTGATCTGCGCGCTTGTATCGATATAAGCGGAAGCTGCTATGCGAGGCATTACTCCGCGATAAGGTCGAACCATGAAAATAAAGGATAGACCGCAGTTCACGATGGTTACTGAACTGCGCTGGAAAGACTAAAGATCCTTCCGTTGTCTTTTAAGCCATCGTAGCAAGCCGTATACGCTCTACTGCGCCGTTGAACTGAGCGCCTTTACCAGCTCATACAAAAAAGTCTGCCCCTCATAGAAGGATTTCACCGGCATCCGCTCATCCCGGCCATGCGCGCGAAAGTCGTTCAGGTCCATAAAGAACCCTTGCACGCCATAGGTGGGAATTCCGGCGGCGCGCAAGAACCGTCCGTCCGTCGCGCCGGCGACCGTGGTGGGTACAACCGGCACATTCGGCCATAATGTGTCCGTGACACGGCCAATGGTGCGCATCAACTGTGGATTCAGTGGAGAGGCCGGACCGCGTGTCACGTCCTCTAAAGTCGTGATTTTTACCTGATCATCGGCAAACACTTTTTGAAGCGTGCTCTTGACATACTCAGCGGAATCCTCCGGCAGCACACGGCAGTTCACCGTAGCGGCGGCAAGTTGCGGAAGAGCGTTCCGGGCATGACCACCTCCCAACTCCGTCGCCACGCACGTTGTTCGAAGAGTGGCGTTATAAGCAGGCGAAATTGCTGCTACGCGCTGCATCGCCGTTTTCGAACCGTGAGCCACTTCCAGCAGATCGTTGTGCAGCGGACCGTTTTGCATCTTTGCGATTTGCTCAAAGTAAGCATGCGTGACTTCATTCGTCTTCAACGGAAACTCAAACTGAGAAAGCCGCTGAAGTGCGCCAGCTAAATGATAAATGGCATTATCTGGAACCGGCATGGAACTGTGTCCGCCTTTATTCCGCGCCTCCAGACGGAAGTTAATCACGTATTTCTCGCTCACCTGAACATCGTTGGCGATTTGCTTGCCGCTCATCATCTCTCCGGCTCCACCCTCGTTCAAGCAAAGTTCGGCTTCAATCAGGTCACGCTTATTTTTAATCAGCCACTCAACGCCGTTATAAGGGCCGCCCCCCTCCTCATCGGCAGTAAGTGCAACAATAACGTCCCGATCAGGACGATATCCCTCCCGCTTGTAGCGAATCAGGTTGGCAATCCAAACCGCAGCCTGCGCTTTGTCATCGGAAGTGCCACGGCCATAAAAGTAACCATCCTTTTCCAGAAACTGAAACGGATCGGTACTCCAGTCCTCGCGCCTTGCTTCCACCACGTCCGTATGGGCCAAAAGGAGCAGCGGCTTGCGCGTACCTGCACCGTGATACCGGACGACCAAGTTAGCCTTACGGTCAGCCGCGCCGCCAACAAAAATGTCGGAATCAGCGAATCCTGCCTCTTTCAGCCGAGCCGCCATTGCTTCCGCCACCGGCGTAGTCGCACCCGTGCTGAATCCGGACTTGATCTCCACCATTTGCTGGAAAATACCACAGGCAAACTTCTGTTCCGAAGTAGGGGGCATGAGGTCTGCGGCAAAACAGGCGCTCAATAAAAACGGGAAGCATAGCCAGCGTCCGACCATGTTCGCTATTGTTCCATTTTTGATTTGCGTTCCTGTTCCAATTCCGCTACCCGCCGCTCCAAAGCCCGGACGGTGCGCAAAATGTCCGGTAATCGCGAGTAAGCGGCGGAGGCCCGTAGCCACTCGCGGGAGTCGAAAGCAGGAGAGCCGCTCACGATCGCGCCTTCCGGCACATCATGACCCACACCGGACTGCGCCCAGACAATCGCATTCTTATGAATCGTCAAATGTCCTGATGACCCAGTCTGCCCCGCCATAATCACGTTCTCTTCCAGCACTGTGCTTCCTGCCAATCCTGTCTGCCCACAGATGATATTGTTCTCGCCCACCACGCACGCATGGCCAATCTGGCAAAGGCTGTCGATCTTAGCGCCGCGCTTCACACGAGTTTCACCCATGGTGGCGCGGTCCACGGACGTGAGCGTCTGAATCTCCACGTCATCCTCAATGACAGTAATCCCCGACTGAACAATCTTGTACTGCGTGCCATCGCTTGCCTTGGCAAACCCAAAACCGTCGCCGCCAATCACCACGCCATTGTGAAGCGTCACGCGATTTCCGATTCGGCAGAACTCGCGAACAGACACATGAGAATGCGCCGTGAAATCATCGCCAATCGTACAGCCCTCATAAACGACAGCATGGGGATGGAGCACCGCATTCGCGCCAATCGTCGTGTTCGGACCCACAACAGCGTAAGCGCCAATCGAAGCACCCTGGCCCACCACGGCGGAGTCCGCGATGCACGCCAACTTATGAATGCCGAGCGCTGGTTTCACGGATTGGTGGAAGAGAGCCAGCGCACGGGCAAAGTCGTGATACGGATTAGCGGAAACCACCGTAGCGGCGCTTATTCCGCTAAGCGGTTCCGCGGCAATTACCGCGGCAGCGCGGGTCACTTTCATCTTAGGCGCATACTTTAAGTTGGCGAGGAACGTAATCTCGCCCTCACCCGCCTTCTCGACAGTGGATACGCCCGTAATAGCCGTTTGGGGATTGCCGCCCACTAACCGGCAGCCAAGTTGGTGGGCAAGTTCCTGAAGCGTAAAGGAAGCCATACTTCAAACTACGTTTCCGCGACAACCGGGTTTCGCAGTTCGCCAATCGCCGGAATCTTGACGGCAACATCATCACCCGGCTGCAGAAACCGTGGTGGTTTACGAGCCACGCCAACGCCCGCCGGAGTACCTGTCGATACAATATCGCCCGGCTCCAACGTAAACACGCTCGAAAGAAAGGCGATCAAGTCTGGAATCTTAAAAATTAGTTCACGAGTATTAGAGTCCTGCAGCGTTTCACCATTGATTTCCAGTCGAATATCAAGGTTATGCGGATCAGGAATCGAGTCAGCCGTCACAATCCATGGACCCATCGGCGCAAAAGTATCAAACGTCTTGCCCATCAGCCACTGCGTGGTTGCCCTCTGATAATCCCGCGCGCTCACGTCATTGACGATCGTATAACCGAACACGTGATCCTTCCAGGATTCGGCGGAGATATGACGCCCACCGCGCCCAACAATAAAGGCGAACTCCGCTTCATAATCGGGTGTTTTCGATACTCTCGGCAGAATAATGTTTTCGCCCGGCGCAATCACGGCAGTAGCAAATTTATTAAAGATGGTGGGTACTTCAGGAATCTCCGAACCCGTTTCCGTGGCATGATCGCGATAATTTAAGCCCACGCAAATCAGCTTGCGAGGTTTCGGAATCGGAGCAAGCAGTTTTACGGTGCCCAAACTGTAAGCGGTATCAGCAGAAGCTTCCGGAAGAAGCTTCTGCAAGTTTCGGAGATCGCCGGAGTTCGCTTCAATGACATCGAGCATGGAGGGGAAACCTGCTGTCGAGAGGTCAAATATGCCATTTGTTTCGAGGAGCACTCCAGGCCGGACTTTTCCATCGGCTTCAAAAGTAAGAAGGCGCATGCTTGCCATCTTACTGGAGGACCGATTGTAGTCCACAGTTTCGGAGGCAGCGGCCGCCCCTTCTCTAAGTCAGATCCACTTTGGCGTGGTCCCCTAACTTTGACGGATCTTTTGAGACATAAGCACGGGCAAAGTTGATCGCACGGCCAATCAGAGAACTAGCGGCGTCCCAGTATTCCGCTTTTTCTACCGTCACTTTCAACAGCGATAGTTCGGGGTCGTCCAAGCCCTTTGGAAAAAACGTTTTCAGTACAGGTTTCCAAAGCTCTTCCATTTTTTTGCGGTCTCGAACGAGCACAGCCGTGCCGGAAGCCGAAAGATACGAGTTTTTACTGGGATCGGAAAAGGCAACGTTTACCTGGTGATGCTGATCCGTTTCCCAAACCTTTGGGGAGTGAGCGGCGGTAAAGAACCAGAGATCACCATCAAACTCAATTTCCTGCGTTGCCATGGGCCGGCTGTGCAGCGACCCATCCGGTTCCACTGTGGTCAGCATGGCAAACCGGATGCCTTTCATAATCTCCGCCAACTTCTTTACTTCTTCGTGGGTATCTCCAGCCAAATTAAACCTCCAAACGTGGGACTTGCTTACCTCCATAGGTGTTTCAGCGGAGCTAAGAAGTCCGCGAATGCGCAATTTCGGGAGCTTCTTCGATCGGGTGCTGTAAGGCCCGCTCCGGTTCCAGGTAGTAGCGTGTTAAGCCTTCCTTCAAAATGTCAAGAGCCGATTGAGGCGAATCCGCGAACCGGAACAAATTTAAATCGGATTGGGAGATAACACCATGTTTCACGAGGGCGTCAAAGTTCAGGACCTCGTGCCAGAACTCAGAACCATAAAGCACGATGAGAATTTTACTCTCTAGTTTTTTGGTCTGCGCCAGGGTAAGAATTTCCGATAATTCGTCCAGCGTGCCAAAGCCGCCCGGAAAGACGACAATCGCCTTTGCCAGATAAGCGAACCAGAACTTGCGCATGAAAAAATAATGAAACTCGAAGTTAAGTTCGGGCGTGATATAGGGATTGGGCCGTTGCTCGAAAGGCAGGCCAATATTGAGTCCGATATTCTTGCCGCCTGCGTCACTTGCACCGCGATTGGCAGCTTCCATGATGCCGGGACCGCCGCCGGAGCAGATCACAAAACGGTGATGGCAGTCACCTTTACTGTCCTCCAGGGAAACCGACTCCGCCCAGAGCGTTACCAGCCGCGCTAACTCGCGGGCATCACGATAATAGCGGCCCAGCGGCCCGTCCTCTGTCAGGCGAGCCGAACCGAAGAACACAACGGTGTCTTGAATCTTCTCGCTTTGAAAATGAGAAAGCGGCCAAAGATACTCGGAGAGAATCCGGAGCGGACGGGAATCCGGACTTTGCAGAAAGGCTTCTTCTCGGTAGGCAAGAGGGCGCTGGACCCAGTCTCTATTAGCGTCCGGCAGCCCATTTTTATCTTCTGATTGCGGCAAGTTTTAATTTTCTCATCGCAGGCCGTAACAATTGTTGCCACGGAGGGGAGACCGTCCGCATCTCTGAGGAGATAGCGGAGACTTCCGCCATAAAAGGAAGGCAGATGAACGTTGTTCTTTACGGTGGAACGGGAAAAGCGGGATCTCGTATTTTAAATGAGTTATTGTCACGCGGACACCAGGTAAAAGCCGTTGTCCGCGATACAGCGAAATTGCCACAACGAGAACGACTAACAATCGAGGCAGGTGATCTGAGCGACACCGATGCGATCACGAGGGCGGTAAAAGGCGCCGATGCTGTCATCAGCGCCTATGCCCCGCCCATGGATGCAGTCGAGGAACTGGTGGCCGTTACTAAACATTTAGCCGATGCTGTGAAAACTGCTGCGGGAACCCGTTTGCTGGTGGTGGGCGGCGCTGGCAGTCTTGAGGTGGCGCCTGGCGTGCAATTAGAAGGCACACCTTCGTTTCCTGAAGCTTGGAGGCCCATTGCGCTTGCTCACCGGGGAGCACTCCAGGTATTAAAATCGTCCGACGCCAATTGGACTTATCTAAGCCCTGCCGCCTTCTTTGAGCCAGGAGAACGCACGGGAAAGTTCCGCTTGGGCAAAGACAACTTAATCGCAAACGAGAATGGTGATAGCCGCATCTCCATGGAAGATTACGCTATTGCCCTAGTGAACGAACTGGAAAAACCGGAACATCTTTGTCAAAGGTTCTCAGTCGGTTACTAGGAATAGGCAGGAGCACGATTCCGCTTGCGCTGGGCATAAGCAGCGACTTTGGCGCGGTTGCCGCACAGGTGCATACTACACCAGCGACGTGTTGCATTTTTGCTTGTGTCATGGAAATGAAGAATACAGTTTTCGCACTGGCGCACTCGGCTCAAGTCTGTGTCTACCAGCAACTCAGCGGCGGCTCGGGCCAGCGGACTGAAAAGGTCCTCCGGGCGTTTACTCTCGAAGCTTTCAACCCTTTGCAACTGGCCGTCACTTTCAAACAGCTTAGGATATGTTCTATGCGCGCATAGCAAGCGGTTTAATGCTTCAATATCTTTGCGAGGCGCAGGCTGCCGTGCCTCGAAAGCGATAACGGCTCTACGTAAACCTTCCCGGAATTGCCGCAAATCTTTGACAAAAGCTTCCGCTTGCGGAGTGCCATCCCACTTTTGAGCAAGAGACTGAGCCTGAACTCTCTCCAAGATTTTAGCCATTTGGAACCACCGGACGACCGCCTGCCAATTCACAAGTAGTTCCCGGGGGCTGCCATCCATCATTGGCTTTGTATTGATCAGATCGAGAATTGTGTGGTTCCCCACAAACAGGAATCCTTCGCGCCATTCAGCGTTTAACTGTTCCAAGCCGCACCGCCTTCACAAATAATTGCACACCATTCATGAATCATTTTAACGGTTAGTGTATCCAAGCTCGTGAAAGGACTTCGATATGGAAGATTTAAACAGCACACAAGTTCACCATAAAACTGTAGCCGTGGATGGACTGACAATCTTTTACCGGGAAGCCGGTTCGCCAACTGCGCCCACTTTATTGCTCTTGCATGGCTACCCAACCTCGTCGCACATGTTCCGTGATCTCATTCCACAGCTTGCTGACCGTTACCTCGTGGTCGCGCCTGATTACCCTGGTTTTGGCTATAGCAGTATGCCCGACCGCAAGGAGTTCGCCTATACGTTTGAGAATCTGACACGAGTAGTCGAACACTTTACGGACGCACTGCAACTCAATAAGTACAGCCTTTATGTGATGGATTACGGCGCGCCTATCGGCTATCGGCTCGCACTACTCCATCCAGAACGTGTTCAGGCGCTCGTTGTGCAAAATGGAAACGCCTATGAGGAGGGACTTCGGGATTTTTGGACACCGCTCAAGAAACTGTGGAGCGAACCGACCGAGGCCAATCGTGAGCCTCTCCGTGATTTTACAAAGCTCGATGCCACCAAATGGCAATACTTGCACGGAGTTTCCGATGAGACGCTTATCAGTCCCGATACATGGACATTGGACCAGGTTGGTTTAGATCGTCCGGGTAATGGGGAAATTCAATTGGATCTCTTCTACGACTATCGAACGAACGTGCCACTGTACCCCGATTTCCAGGCTTTCTTTCGCAAGTATCAACCGCCGATTCTATTGGTTTGGGGAAAGAATGACACCATTTTCCCTCCGGAGGGTGCCGTGCCGTACCGGCGCGACTTGCCTGATGCGGAACTCCATTTACTGGACGCGGGACATTTCGCTTTGGAAACGCACGGCCGGGAGATCGCGAGCTTAATGCGCGATTTCTTAAACCGGAATGGGATTTGAGGTGACAGATGGCAAATCGATACGCAGAACTGGCATTCACGCCCGCTATTAAAGCAATGCAGGAAAAACTGGGAAGCCGGAAAACATATGAGCGTGTCGAGCAATCCGGCAATACAAACAGTCAGTTCGGCCTGGCTGAAAAAGAATTCATTAGCACGCGCGACAGCTTCTACATGGCAAGCGTAAGCGAGACTGGATGGCCATACGTGCAATTTCGCGGTGGCCCTCCCGGCTTTCTAAAAGTAATTGACGATCACACGGTCGGCTTTGTCGACTTCCGCGGTAACCGGCAATATATTAGCGTTGGCAATCTTTCCCGTGATGATCGAGTCTCGCTGATCCTCATGGATTATCCAAGCCGGACCCGTCTAAAAATCATGGGCCGGATGGAAGTACACGATGGGGCCGACTCTAAGCCGTTAATCGAAACACTTCGCCCGCCGAACTACAAGGCCGCCATGGAAAGGGCAATGCTCATTCACCTTGAGGCTTTTGACTGGAACTGCCCGCAGCACATCACCCCGCGCTATACGGAGGGGGAAATTCGCACTGTCCTCGAACCATTAACAACCCGGCTGCAAGTTTTAGAAAGGGAAAACAAAGATCTGCGCGAGCGCCTTCAGAAAATGGGAGTCACCTCGTCTGGTTTACCGTAACATTGCAAAAAATTAGCAGTTGTCCGACAGCCGCTATTGAAGAAGATCCTGCGCGCACTGGTAAAATTCGGGCGATGGCAGGCCGCAACGTTTTTACAGTATTGGAACAGACCGCAGAGAAACATCGAGACGCAGCCGCTCTCCATCAACCGATTGGAAGCAAGGGAAACGCGCAGTATCAAACTTACTCTTGGAATGGTTGGGTACGGGTTTCCCGTGAGATTGCTGTCGGACTGCGCACGCTAGGTCTGGAGAGGGGTGAAATCGTCTGCATTCTGTCTGAAACGCGGGCTGAGTTTTATCTCGTTGACCTCGGAATCATGGGTGCTGGCGGCGTGTCGGCAGCGCTTTACACGGCTTACCCTATGGCGGACCTGGCTGGCAACGTCCATTCTGTACAGCCACGGTTTTTGTTTGTGGAAGATGAGAAAACTCTGCGGGCATTAGCCCGTGCCGTCGAGTCGCGCGGTGAGCAGATGCCGCCGCATATTGTGCTCATGACAGGCGAAAATCCGGCGGGCCTCTCCCTCGGGCAATTGCAGGAACTCGGGCGGGCGGCAATGGAAGAAGATCCCGAAATTTTCCGCCGTTTGCAAGACGCGATCTCTCCGCAGGACCCAGCCATTTTATACCTCACCTCCGGCGCAACCGGCGAGCCGAAAATGGGCCTCACCAGCCATGCGGCAATTGTGGCGAATATCGACATGGGACCAATCGTGCTGCCCATTGGACCAGAAGATTCCACGCTCGTGTTCTTACCTTCGGCCCATATTGCGCAACGCATCGTGCTCGAACTCGTTCCCATGCGGATGGGAACACCTGTCTGGTTTTCGGAAAGTCTGGCGCGCCTGCCATCGGACCTGAAATCAGTACGGCCTACCGTTTTTCTGGCTCCGCCGCGTGTCTGGGAGCGCGTGTACGCCACCGTGCAGACGGAGTTGAGGAAACGGCCTGCCGCAGCGCAAAAACTGTTTGCAAAATCCTTGGAGTTGGGTATGAAAGCCAGCCGCTACCGGCAGGCGGGAAAACCGGTTCCGCTGCTGTTGCGCTCCCTGCTGCAAGTGGCCGATAAGCTAGTATTTTCCAAAGTCCGTGAGCGCCTAGGCGGACGACTTCGCGTGGCTGCTTCCGGCGCGGCTCCTTTAGGAAAGGATCTGGGCGAGTTTTTTGCGGCCATTGGCATTCCCATTGTCGAGGGTTATGGGCTCACAGAAGCGGGCGTGCTGGCCTTCAATCCTCTGCAACAACCGAAGCCGGGCAGCATTGGAAAGCTGCTCCCCGGCGTCCAGGCCCGGCTAGCCGAAGATGGTGAACTGCAAGTGCGCACGCCATGTCTTTTCAACGGGTACTATCGTGATGAAGCGGCAACCCGGTCGGTGATGACTGAAGACGGCTGGTTTTCAACCGGCGATATCGCGCAAGTCGATGACCAGGACTATTGGTACATCACCGGACGCAAAAAAGAGTTGATCGTTTCCTCAAACGGCAAAAAGATTTATCCTTCCCGCATTGAAAATCTATTTAAAATGGAGCCGGTCGTCAACCAAGTGCTTCTGATTGGCGATAAGAAGCCCTATGTGACAGCTTTGCTTACCCTGAATATGCAGCAGGTGCAAAACATTGAGGGTGGAAACGCGTTAAAGGACAAGGGTGCATCAGAAATCGCGGGAGCGGAGCCTGTTACGAAAGCGGTGCAACAGGCAGTCTCGCGCGTGAACAAACAGTTAGCCGACTTTGAGCGTATCCGGCGCTTTAAAGTGCTAGACCGGGAGTTCTCGATTGAGCGTGGTGAACTAACACCAACGATGAAGCTTCGGCGGTCTCGGGTGCTTGAGAATCACAAGCAGCTTGTGAGCGAACTCTACCTAGGGCGAGAAGAGATTGACTGAATTGCAACTCCTCTAATAAGTCCGAAGGCAAAGTTTTCTCGCTGACGGGCACTGCAAAGTTGAAAAGAGGGTTCGATGGTGTCATATGTTTAAAGTCCAATCAGAAGTGAAACGGCCGTTTGAGCTTCTGCCCCTGTTCCGCGAACGAGTCTGGGGACGGGAAAGCCTCGCGCCATATTATTCAAGTGCTGTTGCTATCAACAAACGTATCGGTGAAATTTGGTTTACTTTTAGCGAAAATGACACCACCCTGGGAAAATCGCTCCGTGAAATCATCTCGGAAAATTCCGGCATCCTAGGCGCTGGGGCTAATGCGCATCATGCCGACATCTGCCCGCTGCTCGTAAAGCTGATCTTCACGACCGAGCGCCTGTCCGTGCAGGTACACCCGGACGATGAGTATGCGCGGGAACATCATGGCTGTTTAGGAAAGACGGAAGCTTGGTATGTAATGAATACTCAGCCGCCCGCCGAAGTAGCGGTTGGTTTCCGGGAGCACCTGACGCCGGAACGCTTCAAAGCAGCAGTGAAGTCGGGCGAAGTGGAAAACCTCCTCGACTGGCGGGTGACAAGGCCGGGCGACGTGATCTTTACGCCTGCCGGTACGGTACACGCCATTGGAGCCGGTCTGACCATCTGTGAAATTCAGGAAAACTCCGATATCACCTACCGCCTCTACGACTACGGACGCCCGCGAGAACTGCACCTGGAGCACGGCGTGAAAGTATCGCACCTCGGGCCGCATACCCATCAGCCGCAGATCGTTCCCATCTCTGAAGGACGCGATAGCCTGCTTTCCTGCGACTATTTCCATATTGAGCGGTTGCGTCCGAAAGAGCGCATCGAGGTGGGTGCAAACCAGCCCTTTTACTCACTGCTGATCTGCACGAAAGGCAGCGGAAGTATTGATGGCGAGCCCTTTGCCGCTGGCCGGTCCTGGTTCGTGCCCGCAGGCAATAACGCTTTCAAAATTGATGGCGCAGGCTCAGAATGGATTCTGACCTACACGGCAAAAGATTCAATGTGCGGGATTGCAGTAGCCTAAACTTTTGTCACGAAGGCCCGCAGCAACAATGTAATCTTCACATATGTTGGCACATTGATGCGATGGCTGAGCACATTGTAATCAGCTTCTTCAAGCTTCGCCAGCAGCGTTAAATAGATCTGTCGTAGCGCCCACAGCGAACGGCGGCTTTTCGGCTGAATCAATTCAATAAGCGGAGCTGATTCGTTATAGTATTCACGCGCGCGTTTCGCCTCGAACTGCATCAACTCACGAAAGAGCTGATCCTCCTGTCCGGTGTGCAACTGCCGGACGCTCACGCCAAAGCGCTGCAAGTCTTCCGCGGGCAAATACACGCGGCCCAGTTCGGCATCCTCGCGCACATCGCGCAGAATATTCGTCAACTGAAACGCAACCCCGCACTTTTCCGCCAGCAGCAACGCCCGCACGGAATGAAAGCCAAAAATGTGAATAATCGTGAGACCGACAACGGATGCCACCTGATAGCAGTAGCGATACAGTTCCTCATAAGTCTGCACCTGACGCGGTTGGAGATCGGAGGTAATCCCGTCAATCATCTCGTGAAAGAACCGGTGCGGAATCTGATACCGCTGAACCGTGTCGTGAAACGCCGGCCACAGTGGGTGAGCGTCGAAATCACCCCGCAGCGCCTGTTCTAACTGGAGGCGCCACAACATAATGCTCTGACCGAGCTTCGCTTGATCGGCATCAGCAGGATCATCGCTTAAATCATCGCACTGCCGCATGAATGCATAAATAGCGCACATGGCGTTCCGCTGCGGCTTTTCGAGCAACAAGAAAGAATAATAAAAGTTTTTCGCCCGCTTTCGCGCAATCTGCCTGCAATAGCGATACGAATCGTTCACCGAAACAACGTTCAACGAGGGAGCAACCGCGGAAGACATCGAAGAAGAATAGCAACGCGTTCCGCTTTCGAAATGCGCGGACGCCGCGTGAGTACGTTATAACCACCTGCTCTGATTTTGTCCAGAATTTTCAAGCCGCCGCGGCTGAACAACTCCAGGTCAAGCGCCAGCCGTCGATTTACTGTATCAATTAAAGGCAGACCTTGGCGAAAAAGATCTTCAGCTACGCTGACCGCTTCGCGCATCAGCGCCTCAAAATTCCCATTGAACCGCAAGGCGCGCAGTTCCTGGAGGGAATAGTCATGCTTTTGCAGCAGGTCCAACGGCAGGTACACCCGGTCTTTCCCGAGGTCCACCGTGACATCCTGCCAGAAATTAGCAAGCTGCAATGCCGTGCAGGTATAGTCCGATAAGCGCTGGCGCTCCGCATCACGATAGCCGCAAAGATAAAGCACCAGATGCCCCACCGGATTAGCGGAGTACACGCAATAGTCAAAGACTTGCTCAAAGGTTTGATAACGCGTCACCGTCTGATCCTGTTCAAAGGCGTGAATGAGCCGCTCAAACGGTTGGGCGGGAATATTATGCCGACCCACCGTGTCGGCTAGGGCCACAAAAACAGGATGCCCTGCTTCGCCGCGATACATGCCTTCCAACTCGCGCCGCCACCAGGCCAGCAATTTCAGACTTTCGGCAGGGTCTCCGATCTCATCACCTAAATCGTCCGCCCAACGGCAGAAAGAGTAAACATTATAAAAGTCCTGATGCAGTTCTTTCGGCAGCAGAAAACTAACGACGTGGAAATTTTCGTAATGGTGCGTGGCAAGCCAGCGAGTATAGGCAAGCGCCTCCGCTTTCGAAGGGACCGCCCCATCGAGCGGAACACTCTGAACGTATTCTTTAGGCTGGAGTTGTGCGACAGGCAAGCTGATTGCGACCGTTAAGGAATAATAGCAGTCTTAATCTGCCCGTTCCGGCGATGCGCCAGATCAGCCAGTACCTGCGGCAGCGCGCTCAACGGTTCCTCATGATTCACCAGATGACGCGCATTAACCTTGCCTTCAGCAATGACTTCGAGAGAGCGCCGGATATGCTCCGGGGTGTGATGAAAGCTCGCCTTGCAGGTAATTTCTGAGTAGTGCAGCAATGCCGTATCCAGCCCAACCTTTGTTCCAGCCGGACATCCGCCAAAGAAGTTGATCACGCCGCCTTTCCGAACCAAATGCGTGGCTAGTTCCCAGGCTTCCGGGTGTCCAGTGGCCTCAATGACGACATCCGCGCCGCGACCACCCGTATGATGCTTCAATTCTGAAGTGAGGATGCCGTAGTCGCCCATCAAAATTCCTTCGTCAGCGCCCAGCACCATGGCACGGTCGATCTGCTCCAGCCTGCGAGCCATCACAATCACCCGTGCGCCATAAGCATACTTCGCCAAGCGAACAAACATCAAACCGATAGGGCCGAGTCCCATGACGGCAAGCGTGTCACCCGCCTGAAGACCGCTTTCGTCCAGTCCCCGCAACGCGCAAGCCAACGGTTCGGCCAGTGCGGCATCCCGGTAATCCAGATCATCCGGAATCCGGTACGTATTTTTTCGGGCAATGCGCTCGGGGACGCGCATGAATTCCGCGTAAGCGCCGTTATTGAACAACAGATCCTCGCAAAGGTTTGGCTGCTTGCGCCTGCAGTAAAAGCACTGATCACAAGGAGCGGAGTTTGCCGCCACCACGCGCTGTCCAATTCGAAACTGAGTGACGCCTTCGCCGCACGCCACGATATCACCCGCCATCTCGTGCCCAAACAGCGCCGGCGGCTGGATCATCTTCGCGTGATAACCGCGGCGGAACACTTTCACGTCAGTGCCGCAAGTCAAGGCCGCTCTCACACGCACGAGCAGCTCGCCCGAACCCACTTCCGGCACAGGAACAGACTCCAGCCGGACGTCCTCTCTCCCATAAAGGACCGCTGCCTGCATGGTCGAATCACTGAAACTGTCGTCAACAACCTGTACGGATATCGATTCGTTCAGGATCATGCGTACACCTGCGGATGAATCACAACTTTCAAAGACCGCCCACTTGGATGCTGCGCCAACTCAATGCCGCGTTCAATTTCATCGAGGCTCATGCGATGAGAAATCAGATTCTCAAGCGGAAGCGTTCCGCTAAAAACCAGTTGAGCCGATTCCTTTTGCAAATCAACATCCGCGCTATATGAGCCAAGCAACATCCGTTCACCAACGCAGATGTCAGCGCCAGCCATTTCGATACGTTCCGTTTTGGAAGTCTGCGCAAATAGTAAGACCTTAGCGCCGGGCCGCGAAATCTTTAGCGCTTGCTCCACCAATCCAGGAGCGCTAACCGCTACAATCACTGCATCCACGCCACGGCTGCTCGTGACATCGGCAACTGCCTCGGAAAAACCAGGGTAGCGCGGGTCAAAAGCAGCAGCGCCGTATCGCTCCGACAATTGTCGGCGAAACTCAATGGTGTCCGTCGCCAGCACGGTTGCTCCCGTTCGCGCTGCCAGCATCGTGAAAATTAACCCAATCGGACCTTGTCCCAGCACAGCCACCACGTCCCCTTGACGCAGATCGAGCAACTTTACCCCCTTCAAGCACGTATTAACAGGTTCCACCCAGCAAGCCTGATCAAAGGATACGCCGTCCGGAATCTTCTCTACGCCACGTTCCACAATCCAGTTCATGATACGGACATACTGGGAAAAACCGCCTCCGGCGGGCTCGAAACCAGCAGTGATTCCCACTTTTTTGTAAACCGGACACTGTGCGTAAAGGCGGCGCTGGCAGTAAAAGCAATCGCCGCAGGGAATATGGTGAAAGGCAACAACGCGATCGCCCGGCATAAAGCGCGTCACGCCCTCGCCCACAGCCGCCACGATACCGGCCGTCTCATGGCCATAGATACGCGGGGGCGGCAGCAGGTCATACTCAATCTTCTTGAGATCGGTATGACAAACGCCGCAACTCCGGACTTCCACCAATATTTCACCAGAGCCAATCTCGGGGGTCGGCATTGACTCAACGGAAATTCGGCCATTTCCACGATAAACAGCTGCTTTCATCGAGGAAGGCAGGGTGTCATTCAACCGAAGCTTGGTCTCCTTCAACATTAATTCGGCAACTGACAAGAAAGTCTCCCAACGTCTTTGCCGCATCTTCCGCTCGCCGCTTCAAACGAAGCAACTCGGGCATGAACTTTGGATGCGTTAAGGCGTAAACTCCAATTTTCCCACGTGCGATCCGCCCTTCCGGGGTACGCATCGCGTTTAAGTCCAATCCAAACGACTCATCTGCACGGTCGGTCACTACTTTGATGCAGAGAAACGGCAAATCAGCGCGTTTTGTGCGAGCCGCCACTCCCGCCGCTTCCATATCTACGGCAATCGCTCCGCTTTCCGCTAGCTGTTGCTTTTCCGAGCAGCGATTTGCCACACAGTCCTGCGAAATGACCGTCCCAACCTGATGAGCGCCTTCAGTCTGGGGAATCACGCAGGAAAATCGTGTACCCTCCGGGCCGTCAAGCACCTCAGTTGCGACGATCACCTGCCCTTCGCGGCTTTCCGGCGTGAGCGCGCCACAATACCCGACGCTGACCACTGCTTCCAACTTGGAAGCAGAAAGCTCGGCAGCGGTCACAGCACGAATAGCTACCTCCACCGCCTGCGCCGCCAGCTTCGGCCCCGCGCCATGAGCCGCCAGCATGATACGCCTCCCGTGGAGGATACCCTCAAAAGCATAACGAAGCGGCCAGTTCAGCTTGCGGAGCCCGGTAAGCCGTTTCGCAAAAGGCTTTAATTCGCCCGCTTCAGCGGCAACAAAAAGAATAGCCATTCAATTCAGCACGGAAGTTGAATTACTGTAATATGAAAAACTCGCCTGCACTCAATTGCAGAGCCGGAAACGGATGGGGCAAGGAGATGCTCTCTTCGTCGCTCACTTCACAGCGGGCAGCAGCTTCGTGGATCACGACAAGGCGCGGAGCCTTAAAGTTGAGAAACTGTTCAACCGTAATCGGGGGTGCCTTTATCAGAGTTTCCATTGCCTTCCTCGCTTTCTCTTAGCAGTAGCCGTTCGCGCGAAACCAGTAGATGGCTCGGTCGAGCGCCAGATCCACCGGACCCGGCTGAAACGACAGTTCCCGCTTTGCCTTAGCTGTTGAAACAAACATTTTTTTGCGCGCCATCCGGACCCCTTCGAGCGGAGCCATGGGCGGCTTTCCTGTCAGGTTCGCCCATCCTGTTGAGACCAACCCTGCCGCATAAGCTACTGCATAAGGAACCTGTGTTCGCGGAGCGGGCTTGCCAGCCAGGGTTCCCAAACGCCGGAGAATCTCCTTCAATGTTACGTTTTCGCAGCCCAGGACATACCGCTCTCCTGGGTTTCCGTGTTCCGCAGCCAGCAAGTGGCCTAGCGCGGTATCGCGAACATCCACCAAGTTCAAGCCGGTATCCACGAAAGCAGGCAACTTATTACGAAGGAAATCGACGATGATCTTACCGGTGGGAGTGGGCTTCCAATCATGATCACCAATCGGCGCGGTTGGGTTCACAATTACTACCGGCAAACCGGCCTTTGCTTTTTCGAGCGCCACCTGCTCCGCCAGCCATTTTGAGCGTTTGTAGTGGCCCATCATATCGTCCATCGAAACCGGCGTTGCTTCATCCCCCTCGCGATCCTGCGGCATGCCAATACATCCAACCGTGCTGGTATAAACCACACGTTCGACGCCCGCTTTTTCCGCGGCATCCAGCATATTGCGGGTGCCTTCCACATTGGAAGCGTAAAGCTCCTGCGGATGCTTGGACCACAGCCGGTAATCAGCCGCCACGTGAAAGACCAGCTGACAACCCCGTGCAGCGCGTTGAAGTGAATCTTTGTCCCGAAGATCGCCCGTGACGCGCTCGACATCTAATTCGCGAACCTCGCTCGCCGGGCGGCAAAGAGCGCGCACCCGGTGTCCGCGCTGAAGCAGAACGGACGCGACATGCCAGCCTAGAAACCCGCTAGCGCCAGTAACTAAAGTGAGCGGCACGGGAAAAGTTGTTGGGTAATCAGAAAAGGTATGCCTTCTTAAATGCGGTCGTGTGACGCCGTAGCTTTGACAAACTCGCTCAGAGCAAGTAGCGGAAAGGTGTTGCGGTACTCGGTATAAGAAAGATAAAACACGCTGGGGAATCCGGTGCCGGTGCAATATTCTTCATCCCAAGTCCCATCGGTGCGCAAGGTGCGAACCAGATAATCTACGCCATTGTAGAGACTTTCACTCCGCAGATCGCCGCCCGCGAGCAGCGCCAGAATCGCCCACGCGGTCTGGGAAGGAGTGCTCGCATTCGGTATAAAGCGGTTATCGTCATAACTCGCGCAGCTTTCTCCCCAGCCACCATCCCGATTCTGATAAGCGCGAATAAACTCCAGCGCCTGCTGAATCGGAGGCTCATTTTCACTCAATCCGGCGGCGCGCAAGCCGCGCAAAGCCAAGAATGTGCCGTATATATAATTGACACCCCAACGCCCATACCAGCTTCCATCCGCTTCTTGCGTCCGCAGCAGAAACTGAACACCGCGTTGTACCGCCGGATGCGTGGTTTTCAAGCCGCACGCCATAAGAGCTTCCAGCACTCGCCCCGTAATATCCGGGCAAGACGGGTCCAGCATGGCATTATGGTCCGCAAACGGCACATGGCTCAGGATTTCCCAATTATTATCGGCGTCGAAAGCCGCCCATCCGCCATCCTTGCCCTGCATGGCAAGGGTCCAATTCAAAGCCCGTGCTTCGCACGCACGCTGTTTTACCGGGTCTGTCGCTTGGGCCTTTT
>JBJMGL010000121.1:0-9202 GCA_045807985.1 Bryobacteraceae bacterium | reverse complement strand
TTCGTCGTGAACAGGTCAGACATCGTGGCAAGCGCGTTGGTCCGTCCCTGCAGAGCGTCTAATAAGGTCGGCACATCGCCGGTCCGATGATGATCGATATTGGATGTGCGGAACGCCTTGCGGACGAACCATTGTAGCAGGAAGTTTTCTTCGTTACTTGTGTGATTCGACCCGATCACCGCAAACTTGCCGTTCTTGGCCCGCAGTCCCATAAACTTCTTGGCAACGGTGGCCAGCGCGATCGCCCAGGAAACCGGTTTTAATTCGCCATTGGTACGGACCAAAGGAGTGGTCAGGCGGTCGGAATGTTCGTTGAAGTCAAAGGCATACCGTCCCTTCACGCACAGAAACTCGCCGTTTACGCCGGATCTGTCGCGATTATTCGCCCGCATGATGTCCCCATTGCGAACACCCAGCGTTGTTTTACAGCCGTTCGAGCAATGCGTGCAGATCGTGCCGACGTGCTGCATCTCCCAAGGCCGCGTTTTATAGCGATAGGTTCCGCTGGTTAACGCGCCAACGGGACAGATATCAATGCAAGCGCCGCACTCATCGCACTCCAGGTGGTCGCCGTGATTCGGAATAATTTCGGCTGCCGCGCCACGATTGCCAATACTAAGCGCATTGACTCCAAGCCCTTCCCCGCAGATGCGGACGCAACGGTAGCAAAGAATGCAGCGCGGAGCATCGTAGAAAACGATAGGCGACCATTGCTTCTCATCCACATGAACCTTGACTTCCCGGAACCGGCTTTCGCCCGCGCCATACCGGAACACCATGTCCTGCAACTCGCACTCGCCGCCTTTGTCGCAAACCGGGCAGTCCAGCGGATGGTTTGTCAATAAAAACTCAAGCGTGCCTTTGCGGGCTTTCCGAACGATCTCGGAATCCGTGTGGACCACCATGCCTTCGGCAACCGGCAGCGTACAGGCTACTTGCAGCTTGGGAGTCTTTTCTACTTCAACGAGGCACATGCGGCATGCGGCTTGCAAGGACAGATTATCGTAATAGCAAAAGGCAGGAATAGGGATTCCCGCCTGTTTGGCAGCATTAATCAGCAGCGTTCCTGGCGCTGCTTGCAGTGCTTGACCGTCGATTGTGAACTTAACTGGGTCAGCCATAAATTTCTAGTTCAATTTCTTGTACTTCTAAACAACGGTTAGCTCCGGAACAGTTGCAAGCTCCGATTCTTGCAATCCCTGCGACTTCCGTAAGTACGCCTCGAATTCTCCGCGAAACTTCTTAATGAATCCTCCGATCGGCATGGCTGCCGCGTCGCCCAAGGCGCAAAAGGTGCGCCCGAGCATGTTGCCCGCCAACTCTCCAATCAGATCGATGTCGCTCTGGCGTCCACCGCCATCATGGAAACGCGTGAGAACTTTTTTCAGCCATGTCGTGCCTTCCCGGCAAGGAATACACCAACCGCAGCTTTCATGCGCGTAGAACTTAATCGTCCGGAGCGCCACGGCGACTATATCGGTGTCTTCATCCAAAACCAGAAGCCCGCCCGAACCCGCCATGCTTTTCTTTGCAGCAATGGTATCAAAATCGAGCAGAAGATCTTCACACTCTTCCGGAAGCAGCACGGGAGAAGAGGACCCGCCCGGAATGAGAGCTTTCAGCTTCTTGCCATTCCGCATGCCCCCGCAAACTTCATTAAGCAAACGCTCAAACGGGAAACCCATCGGCAATTCATACACGCCCGGCTTATTGACATGACCGGAAACGCACATCAAGCGCGTGCCGCCGTTCTTCGGCGTGCCGAGAGCGGCGTACCAAGCACCGCCGTTGCGAAGAATCACGGGAATGGTTGCGAACGTTTCACAGTTATTGAGAATCGTCGGGGATTGAAATGCCCCCACAACCGCCGGAAAGGGAGGCTTCAGGCGGGGGATGCCGCGCTTACCTTCCAAAGATTCCAGCAGCGCGGATTCTTCTCCGCACTCATACGCGCCCGCGCCTGTATGAACATACAGATCAAAATCCCAGCCTGACCCGAAAACATTTTTCCCCAGGATGCCACGCCCGTAGGCTTCCGCGATGGCACGCTCCATGCACTCAATCTGATAACGATATTCGCCGCGAGTGAAGACGTATCCTTTGTTGGATTTAATAGTCCAGCCCGCGATCATCATGCCTTCAATCAACTGATGCGGGTCGTTTTCCATCAACAGGCGATCTTTACAAGTGCAAGGCTCGCTTTCATCCGAGTTGCAGATGACATAAGTAGGCTTTCCCGTCGTGCGTGGAACGAAGCTCCACTTCATGCCGGTGGGAAATCCCGCGCCGCCGCGACCGCGCAAGGAGGATACCTTTAGCTCCTCGATAATGGCTTCGGGCGTCATCCCGATTGCTTTTTTAATCGCGACATAGCCATCGTTCGCCAGATAAGTATCGATCGACGCCGAATTCGGCAAATCGAATCTTTGGGAAATCACTCTTACTTCAAGCGGACTGGGTTCGTTATAACGCATGGCGAGTTACGATGCCTTTCGATACGTGCCATCCCGCAGCGCCTGCATTAACTGATCAAAGCGTTCCGGTGTCACAAAATTATGGAAATCATAATTGATCTGAATCGCCGGAGCCCAGGAGCAAGCCCCCATGCACTCCACTTCTTCCAGCGAGATCAGACCATCAGAAGAAATTTGTTTGTTTTTTAGACCGAGACTGCGACTGGCGTGATTAAAAAGTTCTTCGGCACCCACAGCCTGACAGGAAATATTCGTGCAAACCTGGACATGATATTTGCCCAGCGGCTTGCGACGCAGCATGGAATAGTAGCCAATCACTTCATCCACCTGCAGCGGCGTCACGCCGCAACGGCGGGCCACTTCCTCCACCAGTTCCTGGGAAACATGGCCAATCTCATCTTGTGCGTAAAGCAGCATGGGCACAATCGCCGAACGCTGCCGTCCGAGAGGATAACTGTTGAGAAGTTTTGTGAACCGCTCTTCAAGCGCCGGAGAGAAAGTCATACGCGCTACCGGTCCACGTCTCCCAACACGAAATCGATACTGCCCATTGAAGCGATTGAGTCTGCAATCAGGCCATTTTCAACCATGGGACCCAGCGATTGCAGGTTGCCGAAACTTGGGGTTCTCATAAACATTCGATGCGGATTTGCCGTGCCGTCACTCACCACGTAGTAGCCCAGTTCGCCGCGCGGAGACTCCACCACCTGATAAACCGATCCGGCAGGCACCCGGAAGCCCTCCGTCACAATTTTGAAGTGATAGATAAGCGACTCCATCTGAGTCTTCATCTTTTCGCGATCCGGCAATACAATATGCGGAGCGTCCGCTTGCCAAGGTCCGGAGGGCATACCCGCGAGTGCCTGACTGATGATGCGTATGCTTTGGCGCATCTCTTCCATGCGTATTTCAAAGCGCGCATAGACATCGTTGGCAGTACGGGTAGGAACGTCAAAGTCGAACTGTTCGTAGCTGCCATAAGGCGTGTCCTTGCGCACATCGATTTTGAGGCCAGCCGCGCGCAGCAGAGGGCCGGTTACGCCGAGATCGAGCATGACCTCCAGCGGCACCCCTCCCACGCCCTTGGTGCGATTGACCCAGATTGGATTGGCGGCCAACAGGTTGTCAAATTCATCGACGGCATTGGGAATGCGCTCCATGAACTTGGAAATCATCTTGTGCCAGCCGCGTGGCGGCTCCAGGGCCAATCCGCCAGGACGAATGTAGCTGGTCATCATGCGCTGTCCGGAGAACATCTCTTTGATCTTCAGGATCTCTTCGCGTTCCCGGAAGCAGTAGAAGTACACGCTCATGGCACCAATATCGAGCGCGTGCGTTCCGAGCCAAACCAAATGGCTCTCTATGCGCTGCAACTCGCAAAGCAGCACGCGCATCCACTGGGCAAAAGGCGGAATCTCCAGGCTCAGCAGGCGCTCCACCGCCAGCGCATAACAATGGTTGTTGATCAGGTTGGAAAGATAATCGACGCGATCCGTCAGCGGAACCACTTGCTGATACTTTTTGCCCTCCGCCTGTTTTTCAATACCGGTGTGCAGAAACCCGATTTCCGGCCGCGCCTTCATAATGGTCTCGCCATCCAGTTCGAGCACGACCCGTAGCACGCCGTGCGTGGACGGATGTTGCGGACCCATATTCAGGGTCATGCGCCGTGCCGGATTCAGTTGCTCTTCCGGAACATCGATCCCGGAAACGTCTCCAACAGATAACTCGTGCTCCGCGTCAAGCGACTCAACGTGAGCCTTGCCCTCAATCATGACTAAACCTTAGACCTAATATGCGGTTAGAAACTCTTCGAACCAATTACTCATTCTGGTAAGAGTACCTGTGTCCATGGACAGGGTAATCTTTCCGAAGCGGATGACCCTCCCAATCTGCCGGCATCATAATGCGTTCCAGATTGGGGTGATTGCGAAAGGGGACGCCAAACAGATCGAACACTTCGCGCTCATACCAGTTTGCGCCGCGCCACACTCCCGTTACGGAATCCAGTTGCTCGCCTTCAGCTAATTTCACGCTCAACCGCAGCCGCGTGTTGTGCCGCAAAGAACGTAAAAAGTAGATGATTTCAAAACGTGGCTCCTGTGGCCACCAATCAACGCCCGTTATTGCGCCGAAACATTCAAATCCAGCTTCATCCTTAAGCACCCGGCAGACAGGGACAATGTGCTCCGGCGCGATAGATAAGACCGGGCCATCTACTGCTATTGTCGCATCAACAATAGCTTCCGGAACACGGTTGTCAATAGCAAGAGCAGTAGGATTTTCGGCCAATACTTCAGGCAGCATGCTTCCTCACCCCTTCCTGCATCCTGCGCTGCTCATCGACGGACCAGTTCAACACACCCTTTTTCCAGATATAGAAAAACCCGCAAAGCACTAAGACAATAAACAGAAGCATCTCGAAAAATGCGAACAATCGAAGCTGCCGGTAAACCATGGCCCACGGATACAGAAAGATCGCTTCTATATCAAATAAGATAAAGACCATCGCTACCAGATAGAACTTTACGCTGAATCGTTCCTGCGCATTTCCAACCGGGTTCATGCCCGATTCATAAGGCATGGATTTAACCGGGTCACGCACTCTCCGTCCGAGGATGGCGGAGAGTCCGATCATCCCCGCGGCAACACCAATCGCAATCACAATTTGAACAAGAACCGGGAACCAGGTTTGGGCGTAAGTAGTAGGCATTGCGAAATACCAGATTAGCAACCATTTCACTTCATATAATGAGGGGGAAGGATAGCAGGAAGAATTGGAAGGGACGCTGATCGAGGTCGTTTTGAATGGGGAGCGGCGGGAAGTGCCCCCTGATCAGTCCGTTTCTATGTTATTAGCATGGCTTCAAATTCCATCGGACCGCGTGGCCGTCGAGTTGAATAAAAAGCTCGTTCGAAAACGCGATTGGGATCAAACCGTCGTGCCGCACGCTTCCCAATTGGAAATTGTTGAGTTTGTCGGCGGCGGCTGATTCAGTCGGCTGATTTTCCGCTTGACTCTATCTACGGGTCTAGTACAATTTGGGAGTCGTTCAACTTAAAACGAGAAGCGGGCGTTATGTTCAAAACACGCAAAGTCCGTTCTGATTTGGCCCCTGGCCAGCAGACTTATACCAGCACTGACGTCGCGAAAATCGCCCAGGTCAGCCTTCGCCAGCTTCAATGGTGGGATGAGCGAAAAGTCGTGTCGCCCCGGCATGAAGGGCACAAGCGGGTCTACCTCCCTGAGGAGGTAATTGAGATCACCTTGATCGCGGAATTACGGCGTAAGGGATTTTCTTTGCAAAAGATTCGCCGTGTTCTCCGGTTCCTGCAGCGCGAAATGGGGCGCCGCCTGGCTGATGTTATGTCGAATGATTCGCGTCTGCATCTGTTGACAGACGGCAAGTCAATCTACTTGGAAGATCAGCAGGAGCGTATCATTGACCTGCTGAAAAATGCTAAACAGCCGATGTTTCTTGTTTGCGTCAGTGATCAGGTAAAGCGTTTAGACGAACTGCCAAAAAAAACTAACCGTAGCAGCGAGTTGCTCTTTGCCCGGCGTTTGCGAACTGCTGTGTAGCTTAAAATACTGGCTATTTTGCTCATTCGTGCAGAATCCCGTCCGTAACGTCTATACTTTAAGTAGAGTTTGGAGCCTTTCGAAGTAGTTCTGGAAATTCCCAGCTACGGGACTGGCTGTTTATCCGGGAGGGTTCTTGCTGTCATCCCAGCGGCGTTATTTCTTTTTTGTTCCGTTTGTTATTGCCCTTTGTGCTCTGCTAGGCGGAACCTTTGGGCCTGGCACCAGGCTTGTGCGAGCAGCTTCTCAACACCATGTGAGCGGCGCCTCGGATCAGGACTTGAAAGCCAGTCTCGAATCATTCACGAAAGTGTATGACATTGTCGGTGATAACTATGCCGACAAGCTTTCTGCTGATAAGGGAATTTATAAGGGCGCCATTCCAGGCATGCTGCGGACGTTGGACCCGCATTCAAACTTCTTTGATCCGAAAGAGTTTGCCGGGATGCGGGAAGAGCAGCACGGCCGGTACTACGGCGTTGGCATGACCATCGGTCCGCAACCGCGCACCGGCAAAGTCATGGTGATGTACCCGCAGGGCGGCACTCCTGCTTACAAAGCGGGGCTTCGTCCGGGAGATGTGCTGATCCAGGTCAATGATAAACGCGTGGACAATGCCACCAGTGATGAAGTGAGAGACTTGCTGCGCGGCCCCAAAGGCACGAAAGTGCAGGTTACAGTAAGCCGGGAGGGTTCCGACAAACCACTGGTGTTTAATCTGGTGCGGGCTGAAATTCCGCGTAACAGCGTGGATGACGCCTTCTGGGTCCGGCCCGGAATCGCGTTCCTGCACATCAAGCAATTTACGGAAACAACCGGCAAGGAAGTGGAAGAAAACCTTCAGCGCCTGGGAGAGCCGAACATTGAAGGCCTGATTTTAGATTTGCGGGAGAATCCGGGCGGTCTCTTATCGGAAGGCGTTTCCGTCGCCGGCCGTTGGCTGGATCGTGGTCAGGTGGTTGTTTCCCACAAGGGCCGCGCCTATGCTGAAAAACCTTACCTGGCTCGCGGCAGCCAGTACGGCGGGAAATATCCCATTGTTGTGCTGGTCAATCGCTTCTCTGCTTCTGCCGCTGAAATTGTGGCTGGGGCTCTGCAGGATCATGACCGCGGCTGGATTCTGGGCGACACTACCTTCGGCAAAGGCCTTGTGCAAACGGTATACCCGCTTAGCGACAGCACTGGCCTGGCGCTGACAACTCAGCACTACTACACTCCGAGCGGCCGTCTGATTCAGCGCGACTATTCCAACCTGTCGTTTCTTGATTACTACTACGGCAAGCGGGCACAGACGAGCAATCCGGCTGACGTGAAACAGACGGACCTGGGCCGTGTCGTGTATGGCGGCGGAGGCATTACGCCGGACGAAAAGTACGAAACGCCGAAGCTTGATCCGTTTGAATTGAGCGTGCTTCGGAAGAATTCGTTCTTTAACTATTCGTCTCATTATTTTTCCAACCATCCCACGCAGCTTGCCAAAAGCTGGACACCTGATGAGAACGTAATGAACGATTTTCACGATTGGCTGATGAAGCAGGGAGTTCAATTCAGCGAGGCGGATTGGACCCGCGATCACTCGTGGCTTCGGAATGACCTCCGGCAGGAGATGTACATTACCGCGTTCAGCTATGAGGATTCGCAAAAGGTGGCGGTCGAGCAGGATATCGAAGTGCAGAAAGCGATGGACGCCTTATCGAAAGCCTCTCACCTGCTCGTCCAATCGAAAGCTCGATATGAAAAGCAGCGGGCTAGCCGCTAGCGCAGTCGTCCCTCAAATTACAGTTCTTGATACAGGCGGGCAATACACTCACTTAATTGCCCGCCGTGTTCGTGAGCTTGGTGTCTATGCGGATGTTCAACCGAGTGACACGCCAGCTATTGAACTCACTGGCCGGAAGGGGCTCATTATCTCCGGTGGTCCCGCGAGTGTTTACGAGGCAAGCAGCCCTCAAATCGATTCCGCTATTCTCTCGAATAATCAGCCCGTTCTTGGTATCTGCTATGGACATCAATTGCTGGCACATCACTTAGGCGGGGTGGTCCAAAAAGGGGAGCGGGGGGAGTATGGTGTTGCCCACCTGAGTGTTACCTGCCAGGACGCTCTCTGGAACGGCGTAACCCGTTCACAAATCTGGATGAGCCACCAGGACGTAGTGGAGGTGCTTCCGCCCGGCTTTCGCATTATTGCCGCTACGGAAACTTCGGATATCGCGGCTATGTCTCACCCCGAACGTAAGCTGTTCGGACTTCAGTTTCATCCCGAAGTAGCTCACACGCACGCAGGCACGCGTATCCTGGAAAATTTTCTCTTTGACGTTTGCGGCACCCAAAAAGATTGGAACGTTTCACAGCGCGTGCCGCTGGTGGAAGAGCAGATTCGGCAAGCGGCTGGCAACCGCAACATATTCTTCTTTGTGAGCGGCGGCGTCGATTCTACTGTTGCTTATACTCTTTGTCTTCGGGCGCTTGGTCCAGACCGCGTTTACGGCATCTATGTCGATACGGGCCTCATGCGCAAGGATGAAACAGAGTTCGTGCAAAACATCTTCAGCGAGCTAGGGGCCAAACACTTCATGGTCGATAGGGCGGAAGGTGAGTTCCTCCTTGCTCTCGATGGATTGCACGATCCAGAGGAAAAACGTCACGCCATTGGCGAGCGCTTCGTGAAAGTCCAGAAGCGTATTCTGGCTACTGAACACTTCCTCGACGGTCATTGGATCTTAGGTCAAGGCACCATTTACCCCGATACGATCGAATCTGGCGGAACAGCAAAAGCGGATCTCATTAAGACCCACCACAATCGGGTTGCCGGTATTCAGGCACTGATCGATTCTGGCCGTATCATCGAGCCGCTGACCGCTTTTTACAAAGACGAAGTGCGCGAGATTGGCCGCGAGATCGGCGTACCGGAAAAGTTCTTGGTGCGGCATCCCTTTCCAGGACCCGGTCTGGCTATCCGCTGTTTATGCGCGGAGGAAACCGGCACAGTACAGAAAACGCCCGAAGGTTTTCTCTTGCCGGTGCGATCTGTCGGCGTGCAAGGCGACTCCCGCAGTTATCGCAGTGTTTTGGCCTTGGAAAGTAAGCCGACGCTGGCCGACATTCAGAAGACTGCGCCAGCACTAATCAATAGCCGCATCGATAT
>JBJMGL010000120.1:0-2053 GCA_045807985.1 Bryobacteraceae bacterium | reverse complement strand
GGTAAAACGTCCGCTTCCACATTTCCACGCCCCAAAGCTGCCGGTCGGCTAACGGCCAGAACGGGTCGTCTGCTTAGCGCCCATGCGGCCACTGAGACCGATTTCGCCGTTCCCGAAAGCGGACATTCTGAGGGCCAATGCGGCAGGTCGCGGTTGCACCAAAAGGGAGCTTGTTCGCCGGTCGGCAAAACAGCCCTTTGTATGCCGCTTATTCGATCACACGCGCAGCCCGGGCAAGCACCCTCGGGGGGACGTTGATTCCCAATGACTTGCCGGTCTTCAAATTGATCACAAGTTCCACCACGCTTGGTTGCTCAATCGGTAAATCGGCCGGCTTCGCCCCCTTAAGAATGCGGTCTGCGAAGTAGGCGACACGGCGATAGGATTCGTCTAGCCGCGGACCGTATGTAAATAGTGCCCCACCATCAGCCATAACGGCCCAGCCGGAAACGACCGGTATGCCTTGCCTCATCGCGAAATCCATTATGTCATCCCGGTTTTGAACCATAAATGCATCGGAGAAGACAAGTATCGCTTGCGGCGCGCTTGAGCTAATCGCGGCGAAGGCACGAGTCAGTTCATTGCGATTGGAGGTCGGAAAGAATAAGACCTCAACCCCTTGTTTTCGCCCTTCAGCCTCGGAATGGGTCCTTTCCAGTTGCATGCCAGAATGTAAGGGGTTAGCTAAGACCGCTATTCGTTTTATGTCCGGCATTATCTCGTGCAGAAGCTCTAGTCGTTTGCTGTTCAGCTCTGCCATCATCAAGGTGATCCCCGTCGCGTTGTAAAGGGGGTGAGCCAAGTCGGTGGCATAGCCCAGAGTAACGGGATCAGCGCTGAATTCATATACAACTGGCAGAGTACGGTGGCTCTTTACGACCTCTCCGGTGGCGAGGCCATGCGTGATAATAAGATCGACATCGAACTTTTGGAGTTCCTCAACGAGCGCAGGAATGCGCTCGCGCACGTAATTGGCAAAGAGAAGATGTAATTTGAGCGTGCTTGGCTCTATGTAGCCGAGCGAAGAAAGCCCCTCTTTAAACGCATTAATGAACTCCCCCGCAGCGGCCCGGTTGAGGTCGCTTATAAAGCCAATTTGCGCAAGCCTAACGGGTTGTGCTGCTGCGGAAGAAATGAGGAACGGCAGGATCAAAGCGCTGCCGGCGCCAACAATAACCTCACGCCTTCTTCTCGTCATTGCAAGCTCCTAAGCAACAGCCGGATGAGCACTGCCGGCAGCATGCGCGGCATGGTACGCTCTTTTGAGCCTCAAGCGAAGCGGCACCTGACGCAGGTAGCGGTCGAAAGCGCGTGAGAGAGCGGCGAGCCCCATGTTCAGAGGAGCAAAGCCAGCGGACCTACTATTCTTTGATCCCGAGTGCGCTTTAGCGCGCCCTGGTCCAACACAAGAGGCCGGTTCGCCGCTTCCCGAAAGCGGCCGTTGAGACTATCGTAGCGGCACAAATGCTTCGAGCGAAGCAGCCACTTCGTTCGTGGCTCGTACGCTATTTTGCTACCTCGAGTAGCCGATCGAGTTGCGGTTCTTGGACCGCGGACGCTAAAGCTGACATCTCAAATCGGCGCGATTAACTCCGAGCCGATAAACGGCTGATCCGCATCACTCAACTACTTTGTCCGCGCGCATAAGAAATGGATCTGGAATCGTGACACCAATGCTCCTCGCAGCATTGACGTTCACATACAAATCGAATTTCGTCGGCTGCTCGACCGGCAATTCACTGGGCTTTGCACCCTTTAGTATTCTGTCCACATACCCAGCCGCACGCTGGAACAGGTGGGTGTCGCTCGGACCATAGCTCATTAATCCGCCAGCTTCGACATATCCTTGGAATGGATATACAGCGGCCAGACGACTTGCATTGGCGAGGTCGACGGTTGCCGTTCGCTGAACAGTATCGGATCCGTGAGGACAATGAGAGCTTGCGCTCCAGCCTTGCTCATTGCTGCGAACGCGTTCTCTAAGTTGCTAGCGGCCGTAATGTCCATTGGATAGACCTGCAGTCCCATCGTCGACGCCGCGGCTATCACCTCT
>JBJMGL010000119.1:0-2972 GCA_045807985.1 Bryobacteraceae bacterium | reverse complement strand
GCTCAAGGGATTCTGATCCGTGATGTTCGCCACAACCGTTACTCTTTGTCCCACGGCCATCATATTGGGCGAGAGGCTGACAGCGGGCCTGATTCGTCTGTCTACCTGCTGAGCGCGCAACGCAGGTGGCGCAATCAAAAGCGCAAGTGTCACGGCGCAGAGTGATGCGACGTATTTATTCCAACTCAATTCCTAAACTCCCTCTCCAGTCCGGCGGTTTTCCTTCCCGGAGAGCGAGACAAGTTTAATAGCCAGCACTTACCTGCTGAGTTCTCGCCTGGGATGAAGAATCTCAAAAGAACACCTCCTGCGTGTCGTGATAGCGCCGCCGTTCGCGTATAAGACCCGGATTATTCACTTCTCACCAGGTCCGCATACGGCAGGTACTGCTGATAAAGAGTACTTGAAAACTACTAGAAAACTGGATCTACATAAAAAGAACTAGACAGAGATCGTGATCCAGACATAATGAAGGGCATGCCAAAACTCCTTCTGATTCCGGTTGCACTGCTCTCCTTGCCCATTCTTCCTCAACAGGTCCGACAACATGGAAGAGCCTACCTCCCGCCGCGCAGGTAAATGCATCGGCAACGTCGCCCTCGAGATGGAGGCCTGCGCTCAAATACCGAGTGGCAGCGGCAACTCTCCACCCCTGTCGATCAATCCGTCAAAGCAGCAATGTACGACATCGATATGTTCGACACCAGCGCTTCGGTTGTTGCTTCGCTTCATAGCGCCGGAAGGAAGGTAGTCTGCTACATCGACTTTGGTACTTGGGAAAATTGGCGTTCCGGCGCATCCCGCTTTCCGGCCTCCGTAAAGGGTAAAAGCAACGGTTGGCCCGGAGAAAAGTGGCTCGATATCCGTCAGCTATCTATTTTGCAGCCCATCATGAACCGTAGAGTTGATGTTTGTAAGGCCAAGGGTTTCGACGCGGGTGAGCCAGCCAATATCGATGGATATTCAAATTCCACCGGTTACCCGCTTAACTATCAAGAACAGGTAACGTGGATTGCCTCTGCTGCCCACGCTCGCGGGCTATCGGTTGCGTTGAAAAACGACGCAGATCAAGTGCATGCCCTGCTGCCCTATTTCGATTTCGTCATAGACGAGCAGTGCTTTCAATACGGTGAGTGCTCATCTCTACAGCCATTCATCACCGCTCATAAAGCCGTTTTCGAGGTCGAATACAGCTTGAGTACGTCTTCCTTCTGTCCAAAGGCGAATCAAATGAACTTCAACTCTATGAAGAAGCATTTGAGCCTTGACGCCTACCGCCAAGCCTGTCGCTGAAAGCTACAGTTTGCTCCGGTGAGCGGTTTTACGTGCCGGTTCTCTACCACCTTGGGCGTGGTTGCGAAGCGATCTGCTCATAAATCCGTTGTATTCGGCGCCCTGGCCCCTCCCTTTCCAGCATTCCCAAAACCAGCCGAAATCCACCCTAGTCCCCTTGGCCGGTATCGCACTCGACGCCCTAAATGCGGCGTGGTCAGGACTTAACCAGCAGCGCGCATAAGTACTTTCACCTACTATTCTGGCGTTGCATTTCTTGTACTTATAAAAATCTGGCGATTTATCAAGAGCTCTTACAAAATCCATGGTGGGAGTACCGGAACCGGATATTCCATTGTTCGCGAATTATGTGCATGTTACGAATAGTTACACACTTTAGAGCAAGTTTTACGTAGCTAGGTTTTTAGAAACTAGCAAATTGTGAGTAAAAGGGCGGTAGCACGCTAAATTACAAATGATTGCAGTGGCGCAAATATCGTCCGATATGATTCATACGGATATCGAATTCAGCCCTTGTTCCTCGCTGCCCTGGTACGGTCTCCGCACCAAGTCGAAGCACGAGTATGTGGCTGCCAAGGCTCTTGAAGGACAAGGTTACGAGTCTTACCTCCCCCTGCATCGCCGCAGGCGCCAATGGTCAGACCGAGTGGTTGAATCAGAACAGCCGCTTTTTCCTGGATACGTATTCTGCCGTTTCAATGCGCAGCAACGTATGCCGATCCTCGCTACGCTCGGCATCGTCTCGATTGTAGGTTTTGGAAATGGGCCAGTGGCTATTGCCGATCTAGAGATTGAGGCCGTTCAGACCTTATTGCGTTCTGGCGCAGTCGCGCAGACGTGCCCGTTTATTTGTGACGGCGAACGTGTCCGGATCGATCGTGGAGCGCTCGAAGGTCTTGAAGGAATTTTGCTTCAGAACAAGAATGAATGGCGCGTAGTGATCTCCGTGACTATGCTCCAGCGCTCTATAGCCGTCGAAGTTGATCGCGAATGGACCAACGCTCTGGGTGAGCCAGTCCGCAAAAACAACGCCGCATAAATCGGATAATCTCCCGGACTAGTTTCACCGGGTGAACTCCCGCATCCCGCAAAATCGCGTTCGCCGCGGCATCCTGTCAAAACGCCAAATACGCACTCACATTAAGAGGAGATGATATGTCAAAAATCCAACCGGTCCTAACGGCTCTTGTACTTGCCGGCCTCGGAACAACGGTTCTCTCTGCTGATCAGAAAGGTCCCTGGCGCTTACGAGAGGTTTTGAAGCTCGCAACAGACAGGGTCGATGATCAGGACAAAGCAGTTCAAAATGCCCGGCTCGAATTGCAGATGCTTGAAGCTCTAAGCCGCACGAGAGTCGAATTTCGGCCCCAATTGAACGTGCTGAGCTTCTCCAACCCGCTATTTCTCGGTGCAAGTTTGGCGGCGGGCTTTTCGGTTAACCATAGGACAGCGCCTTCTCCAGTCAACCTGGAATTGGCACGCTTCGCCGTCGTCGAAGCGGAGGTCGCTCACGCTCGCAAGCGAATTGACGCGCAGATCGACACGACTCATCAGTTCCTCGCCTTGGCGGAATCGCAGGATGTTGCCGGACGCTCATGCGGCGGCTTAGGAACGCGAAATCAGGAAGGCCAGAAAGTGAAGGTGCTGCTCTCCCTGAAGCGCATTACACGGCTCGATGC
>JBJMGL010000118.1:0-4831 GCA_045807985.1 Bryobacteraceae bacterium | reverse complement strand
GCAGCAGAATATAACTGCCGATGGCCGACTTGGTCCTAAGACTCTCGATGCGCTAGGAGTCAAACAGGCCAAATCCACAACCGAGATGGGCATGTCCGGCGAACAGGTCAAGAATGGCTACACAAAAGGCGGCAAGGATATTGGCAAAGGCACCAAGGACATGGCTACTGATGTGAAGCATGGCGAGGTTGGTGAAGGCGCTGTGGATCTTGGCAAGGGCGTAGGTCACGGTGCCGCTAAGATCGGCGAAAGCACGGGACATGCGGCGAAGAGCGTTGCCAAGGGCGTTAAGAATGCGGTTGTGCCGAATGACAAGAAAGTCACTCCGGATCCCAAATATTAATCGCGGTCAGAGTTCATAACAAAAGCGGCGAAGTGAGTTTAGTGCCACTTCGCCGCTTTTTATTTGATTCTTTATTACGTCTATACAATCAGGGTTGCCGGGCCAATCTCCCCATAATGCCGCTGCATCCGGGTGCGAAGCTCCGTTCTGGCCCGTAACAGGCGGCTTTTGGCGGCAGCCACGGAGATTCCTAGCAGTTCAGCGACCTCGGGCATGGGCCTTTGCTCGACATCACGCAATAAAAATACATTACGCAACAATGGAGGCGTACGGCGGATTTCTTCGTATAGCACGCCTGCTATCTCGGCACGGCCTAGTGCCTGTTCCGGTGTCTGCCGGGCATCCTTCAAATCCAGGCTCACGATTTCTTCGCCCACCAACACGTCGTCAATATAGGTATAGCGCGTGCGCCGGGTACGCCGGAGCTTCATTAAACATTGGTTCACTACGATACGCGTCAGCCAAGTCGAGAACTTTGCGTCTTTGTTGAATTGACCGATGTGTTCGTAGGCTTTCCAGAACGCATTCTGAACTTCATCTTCCGCGTCCTGCCTATCTCGCACAATGGAGAGCGCCACTTTTAACGCAGCAGAGTGGTACCGCCGCATTAATTCGTTAAATGCCGACTGATTTCCCCCTTTACACTGTTCTACTAAGAAATCATCCGTGGCATCAGAATCATTACGGTTTTGCATCTGCCGTCGGCCTTGAGAATCCATCCAATTAAGCCTCTATGAACGACTTTATTCCCAACGAAGGCAATTTGGTTGGTAGAGCTGAATCTGATTTCAGTGTGACAGAAAAATATGACGGAGTTGTTGCTGATAGTGAAACGAAGTTAAAGAACACTGAAAATTTCGAGGATTCGATCCGGCATGCTTTGATGAGCTATGACATTGGCCAGAAGTTGCGCCAGTTGCGGCTTCGGAAAAAGATTGCGTTGGTGGATCTTGGCAAGCACACGGGACTGTCGGCCTCCATGCTGTCGCAGCTTGAGAATGGCAAGCTGATTCCTACTCTTCCTACGCTGGCCCGGGTGGCAATGGTCTTCGACGTGGGCTTGGATTTCTTCTTTGGCGAAAAGCGCTCGAAGCGCGCTTTTTCGATCGTGCGGGCTGATGACCGCTTCCGTTTTCCGGAGCTGTCCGATAACCCCGTTCCCGGCTATTACTTTGAGGTGCTCGCCTATGGAGCCGTTGATAAGAACATGTCAGCTTATTTGGCGGAATTTCCAAAACTGGCAGCTACAGACGTTTCGAAACACTCTCACGATGGTGCGGAGTTTATATACGTGCTCCATGGGTCTCTTGCGATAAACTATCAATCAGAAGAGCACATTCTTGAGACAGGAGATAGTGTCTACTTCGACTCGTCCGAAGCGCACTCTTACCACGGGAAATCCGATCCGCCCGCGAAGGCCATTGTTATTATTGCCCCAGCGCGTTTGTAAGCTTCCGCTCGTCCTCCTTTTATCTGTTTTTCTGCCTGCTTCGCTTTCCGCGCGCGAGCGCTGGACCGAAATCAATATTGGTCCGTTCTATGTCGATACGGACGGTGATGTGTCCACTGCCCGCGAAGCTTTGACGCAACTGGAACAGGTTCGGTGGGTGCTAGGTGGTTTGTTAGAGAACCCGAACCTCCAAAGCACTTGGCCCATACGAGTGATTTTGACGAAGTCCGAAACCGCCAAAACAACGGGCCAGTTTCTTCCTCAAAATGCGGCTGCGCGCAACGGCCATGGGGAGCTTGGATTTGTTAAACAACCTGCTCCTGACGGCGAATTTGCATGGCAAAACCCGGCTGTTCTGCACGGCCAATATCTGCTGGTGACAAAGCCGGGCACCCGGCTTCCTTTGTTTGAGATTGCCGGAATACTGCTCGATTCCAATACGCCCCGGCTGCCGGGTGAGGTGGAATCCGGGCTGCGGCAGTTGCTTGACACGCTGGAGGCGAAAGGCAGCCGCGTCACGTGGGGTGGTCCGCCGCCTCATTCTGACATTAATTGGGCTCGCATCCAGCTTTTTGCCACAAAGTTTGAGTACAGTGCTAGCTTTCATATTTTCCTGAAGTCCTTGGCGAGCGGCGGAACATTCCGAGCAGCGGAGCAAAATGCGTTTCATCAGCCTTCAGACAGCCTGGAAAAGGAAGCGGCTGCCCGGCTTGCCTCGGCCAACTGGCAGGCGGTTTCGGTTTCGGGCCGTCCTTTGGACCCACGCCGGGATTTTGGGGAACACACACTTCCCTCCCCTATTGTTGAAACTTATCTGGCGGATGGCCAGTTATTGACGGACAGAAAGGCTGCCGCGGCGGTCTATCACTCCGCAATTGAAGCGGGCGGAGAGGCGGGTCCACTTGGTTTTGAGGGTTTGGCCCAGATCGCCCGGTTTGAAGGTAGCGATCCCGGCTCTTACTTGGACGAGGCGAGAAGATTGGGCAGCCATAGCGCGCCTGTTTACGTGGCTTCGGCGGAAGATTTGCCTCCGGAGCAGGCAATTCCTTTACTGAAACGGGCCGCGCAGTTGAATCCGCGCTGGGCCGAGCCGGTGTTTCTCCAGGCGCAACTAGCGGAAAACCCGAGCGAGAAAGAGAGTTTGCTGAGATCCGCTATCGAGCTAAACCGCCGCGAACCGGAGTATTGGATTACGTTGGCAAAGACGCAAACGGCAGATGGCCATGCCGCTGCCGCGCAAGGCTCCTGGTTGCGGGCGGAAGAAGCGGCAGGGACGGAGAACGAACGTGCGCGGATTCACCAATTACGGCTCCAATCTGAAGAAGAGCGGCTGAACGCAGCCGATGCAGCGAGGGAGCAGGAGCGCGAAGCGGTTCATATAGCGAACCGGCGGGCACAACGTTCACAAACCGACCGTGTCCGCGCGGCTGAAGAAAAGGCAAATCGGGCGCTCGACGCCGAGGCGGGCGGCTCACGTCCCGAAAGTGTTGTTCCTTGGACGGATGTGGTTCCTCATAAGCAGCTTGATGGCATGCTGACTCGCGTTGATTGCTTGGGCAGCGATGCCCGTTTGACTTTGCAAAGCAGGAATGGCGCATCCACGCCTTTGCTGTTGAAGAACTCGTCAGAATTTGGCCTTGCGTGCGGCGATCAACACCCTCCTCCCCGGTTATCCGTTAGTTTTGCTGTCCAGCCGGACGAACGGCTTAAAACGAGCGGGATTGTAATGACGCTGAAGATTCATCCCACCCGTTGAGCATCGATTGGTAGAAATACTGATACGCGCGGCAAAGCGCAAGGATGCCGAACAATTGGTTGCTATCGAACAGCAGTCGTTTTCCGACCCGAACTGGAAAGCCAGTGAGTTTTTCAAGTACAACACGACTGTGGCGGAAGTAGAGGGACGGATTGCCGGGTTCCTGGTATCACGGCAAAATTTTGCAGGTGATGCAACCTCGCTTCCCGAGTGTGAGATTTTGAACCTTGCGGTTGCCCCCACATTTCGCCGCATGGGAATCGGCTCTGCCCTGCTTTCTCAAGAGTTGCGGACAGCGGCGGATTTCTTTCTGGAAGTGCGAGAGTCTAATTTGGCGGCGCAAGCGCTATATCGCCGTTTTGGATTTATCGAAGCGGGCCGCCGGGCTGGGTATTATCGATTCCCCACGGAAACCGCTATTGTCATGAAAATGAAAAAGTGCTAATGTTTGAGTGCGGCTAGCCCCTGGTGGCTGGCCACGAGTGAACTTATGCACTCACACTCACCGGGCCAGATTCTTTCTTTGCAGCGCAGAACCGACTCGGCGACCCCACCCAACACAGGAGCACCTTTGATGGAGAATCACACGCAAGAAGAAGAATTGAAAGCGCATCTGCTCTCAACAGACCAACAGTTTCGCAGCCTTTGCGAGCAGCATGCGCAACTTAAGCATCAGATTGAGGAGATTGAATTGAAGCCTCATGTTACTGAGGCGGACGAGTTAGAGGAGCAGCGTCTTAAAAAGTTGAAGCTTTATATCAAAGACCAGATGAATAGTATTTTGGCTCAATCCAGGCAAATTGCCGTTAGTTGATTTTTGCAGTGCATCCACTCTCTTCCCGACGATTATGTTCGTTTCCGGGAACGTCCGTCCCACGTAGGGGCAGTTTGAGAGCACTTGCTTCCATAAGCAAGTGCTCTCCGGCAGATTATTTCCCTTCCCTTCTTTTGGTAAACGAAGTGCCTTCCGTAATGCTGCGGCTTTAGCATGCTCCAGGATTTTCGCCTTGCATTACGCCAGCCCTACAAGTATCCGGGCTTTTCCCTGGCCGTTGTTCTTACTCTGACGCTTGGTATTGGCGTGAATACTGCCGTTTTCAGCATGGTGAACGGCTTTCTGCTGCGCACCTTGCCATATCCGCAACCGGAACGTATTGCAGCGCTCGTAGTGCATCAAGAAGGCGTTCGACCGGGCAGCGGCAAAGCCGTCTTCGAGGACGATGATAGCTTTACTGACAATTGCTGAAAGACAACGTCAAGGGAGTTACTTTCGCCTCTTGGG
>JBJMGL010000117.1:0-6392 GCA_045807985.1 Bryobacteraceae bacterium | reverse complement strand
GCGGCTGACGATCTCGCGCTCGTGCGCTTGCCGGTATCGACGAGCAGCCTGCACGACCGGATCAGTTTGGGCATAAAGGAACGAGGAGCAAGCGATCAGAATGCTGAGTCGGGCGAGAAACATAGAAATGAGCCTTCAACCTTACTTTCCAATGCAAAAGGTAGAAAAAATCCGGTTCAAGATATCATCCGCCGTCGTTGCCCCAGTAATCGCGTCCACAGGCCGGAGCGCGGCATAAAGATCGAGCAGAATCATCTCATGTGGAATGCCGAACTCGACCGCACGCTTGGCGTTTTCCAGAGCCTCAATGCTTTCACGCAAGAGAGCGAGGTGCCGGATATTTGTGATGCTTCCATCTTCTGGAAGGGCAAGGCCATCAGGAGCAAGACGGTGCAGAATACCTTCTTTTAATGAAGCAACGCCGTCTCCGGTAACCGCTGAAACAGAAAGGAAATCACCGGAGACACCATCGAGCCGTCTAGGTAAATCGCACTTATTCGCAACCAGAAGCGGCCTCCGGTCCTGCAGCTTTGCCAGCAGTTCCTGATCATCCGCAGTCAGTTTGCTGGACCAATCAAGAACCAGCAGAGTCAAATCCGCATCAGCCATCGCCTGATAGCTGCGCTCAATCCCGAGGCTTTCAATCACGTCCTGCCCCTGACGGATACCAGCCGTATCCACCAGCCGGACGGGAACACCCTCGAGCGAAGTAGCTTCCGAAACCGTATCGCGCGTAGTTCCCGGAATATCCGTGACGATGGCGCGATCCTGTTGGAGCAAGCGGTTAAATAAACTGCTCTTCCCAACATTAGGACGGCCAGCAATCGCTAACGTAAAGCCCTGGAAGACAAGCCTGCCCGCCGCGAAACTTCCCGCTAGATTTGTTAGTTCCCGGTAAACGGCATCAATGCGGCGCAAAATCTCTTCGGGAGATGCCACGCTGACATCATCTTCGGCAAAATCAATACCGGCCTCAAGCAGAGATATCAATTCAAGAAGCTGTTCCTTAGAAGGGCGAATCCGGCGTGAAACCGAGCCTTCCATCTGCTGTGCGGCAACCCGAGCCTGATAAAGCGTCGTAGCATCAATCAACTCACGAACTGCTTCCGCCTGCGGCAGATCAATACGGCCATTGAGATAGGCGCGCAAGGTAAACTCACCCGGCTCAGCTAAACGGGCACCCGCGCTCACCGCTCGTTCCAGACAAAAACGCAGCACAACCGGAGCGCCATGGCACGCAATCTCGATCACATCCTCAGCCGTATAAGAACGTGGCTGCTCAAAGAAGGTGACAACGACTTGGTCAATTGGAGCTCCGGAAGGATCGACCAATTCGGCCCTCTCACTACGCCAGCTTTGCCAGCGAGGAGCGTGGGAAAACCGGAGAATCCGTTCAGCAATGAGACGACTCTCGGGCCCTGAAAGACGCACGACACCTAAACCGCCCCGGCCCAAAGGCGTGGAAATAGCGACAATGGTGTCGCGCGCATTCATGGAAAAAGCGGACTAGCGGTTACCGCCGCTGCGTGGAGGACGGCTACCACTGTGATGTCCACGGTGTGGAGGACGGTTGCCGAAACCGCGCCGGTCTTCTCCGCCGCGTGTACCTGATGGCCGGGGTCCGCGCGGGGTCGAGGGCGGCGCGGGCGGAGTCGGCATATCCGCGGGAATCACAACCACAGCGCGTGTCGGCCCGACGCCAACACTTTCACTGCGCAACTCCTTCTCCTCGCGCAAAGCCAGATGAATCACCCGGCGCTCACGGCTCGTCATGGGGTTGAAATGAAACGGCACATGCGTGCGCTTCACCTTATCAGCCGCTGCCAGCGCGGACATGCGCAGTTCTTCCATCCGCAGCAGCCGGTAGTCATTCGCATCAAAAGAGATCAGTGAGTGGTCTTCCGGCGGAAGGTGCATCGCTTCCATCGACAAATGCTCCAACGCCAGCAATAGTTCCGCGCGATTTGCCAACAGCAGTTCCACATCGGAGCCGGAAAACTGAACAGTCACTTCCGGATTCTCAACCTCCGGATGCGGATTTTCAGGAGCCTGCAACTGATAAGAAAGATCAAACCCAGCATGCTCCAGAAGGGACAGGAGAAAGCTATCCAGCTTCGGCCGCAGCGAGTCAACAGTATATTTCATCGCCTATTTCTTCACAATTTTTTTCATGGGCGCCTTGTTCGGAGGCGCTACCGGTACAGGAGCAGGCATCAGGCGATTAATCAGGAGCTGCTGCGCGATACCGACCAGATTTCCAGTTAACCAATATAGTACAAGGCCCGCCGAAGCAGAGTAGAACATAAAGCCGAACATCAATGGCATAAACATCATCATGCGCTGCTGGTTCGGATCAACGCCCGCCGCCGGAGTCATGCGCTGCGTCAAAAACTGCGTAGCAATCAAAATCAGAGGCAGTATGTGTATGGCCAAAGTTTCGGGTGAGGAAAGATCGGGAACCCACAGCCAGGGAGCGTGCCGCAATTCAATTGCAATGCTCAAAACCCGATAAAACGCATAAAAGAAGGGAAGCTGGATTATCATGGGAAGGCAGCCGCCTACCGGATTAACGCCCTCGCGCTTATAAAGATCCATCACTTCCTGGTTCTGCTCGGCCTTCTTCGGATCGCGTAGGCTGACGTTCTTATATTTCGCATTGATCGCCTGGATCTGCGGCTGCAGCTTCTGCATTTTGCGCGCTGATTTCAAACTGGAAAGGCGGAACGGAAACAGGGCAAGGTTAATGATCAGCGTGACAAGAATAATGGCCCAGCCATAATTGTTGGTCCAATGATCGTGAACCCAATTCAGCGAAAGGAAGAGCGGCTTCGCAATAATCCCAAAGAATCCCCAATCCACAATCTGGCCTAGCTTGGGATTAACCTTTTGCAGAATATCAATGTCTTTAGGGCCAACAAACAAAGAAAAATTATTCTGTCCGCCTGTCGAGAGACCAGCGCCGACATAAGGAACAGGCTTATCCTCGTTGGGAACTTTAAGCGGATCGCTGAACGTTCGGACTTCTAGCGTAGAATTGTCATTCGGCAGGGCAACCGCCGCGAAAAAGGTATCTTCCAGTCCGCCAAAAATGTAATTGCCCGAATCAGTAACCGGGCCATCCTTGGCATCTTTCGTGGTCTTGGTAACAAGTTTGCCCGCGCTTGTGTCATAGCGAACCGTGTGCTCCGATTGCGCCGCGCCACGGACCTTCAGATCACCAAAACCGCCACGCCAGAGTAAGAAGTGCGGCACGGCGGTGTTGTTCGCCAGCACCTGCGATTTAACCTCGGCCAGATAGCTATCCTTCGCAAAGATAAAAGATTTGCGAACCGTTGTCTGCCCATCCGAGAACACATAATCAATTCCTAAACCATTGGCTGAGGGCTTAGGCTGATAAAGGACCGTATTCGGATCAACCGAGAGCTTCTGATTCTTAACCTCCACGGAGAAGGGCAGGGAAATGTCCTTAGCGGCTGGATTCACCAATTGAAGCGGCTTGCCGGATTCGTCCTGATATTTCTTAAGAACCCAGCTTTTGACAACGCCGCCGCGATTACTGAAAACGATATGGTAGAGCGCGGTATCGATATCGTAATCCGATTCTGCTGCAGCGCCAATTTGGCCGCCTGTCGCTGCCGGGCCAGAAGCAAGGGACGGCAGTGTAGCGGGAACAGCAGGCTTTTCCGTAATGGCCGCCGCTGTCTTATCGTTGACATGCTGAACCGGTTTCGGCCCAGGCGCAGGCTTGAACAAGTACTGCGAAACAAGCAGCACCAGCATCATCAGTGCCAGTGCCAAAGGCAACCGCTTCTCCAGCGAAGGTGGATTCGGAGAGACGCTGCCGGGTGAATTGGACATAAATTAAAACTCGTAATTAGTTCAGCGAACAGGATCGTATCCACCCGCGTGAAACGGATGACATCGACCGAGCCGCAGCAGACCCATCCACACGCCCTTCGCCGGGCCATGCTTGGCGACTGCTTCCATCATGTATTCCGAACAAGTGGGATAGTAGCGGCAGGCGGAAGGCAGAAGAGGCGAGATAAAGAGCTTGTACCCTTTCAGGATACCGATAAGAGTCCTCTGCATTTGGCAAAAACCCGGTTTACCTCTCTGCGCAGCTCACTGAAAGGCGCATCGAGAACCGTTCGGCGCGGATTGAAAACAATAACCCAGCCTGTCGGAAGTGACGCAAACTCACTCCGCACCGTTTCCCGAAGCCGACGCCGGATACGATTTCTCTTAACCGCCTTGCCAAGCGCGCGCGGCACCGTAAACCCAAACCGCGACACGCCCGCAGGTTCACTGCTTCGCAGACAAAAAGCGACAAAGAAGCGGCTGGTAACACGCGCGCCGCTTTGGTAAACCTGACGAAACTCAGCCGACCGGACAACTCGTCTTTCTTTGGGAAGTGACAGAGAACCAACAAAAACAGGCTTTACTTCGCGTCGCGAACCGCTCGTTCGTCGCTGACCGTTAACTTATGGCGACCTTTCGCGCGGCGGCGCGATAGCACAGCCCGGCCATCAGCCGTCTTCATGCGAACACGAAAACCGTGCGTCTTAGCCCGTTTACGGTTATTCGGCTGAAATGTACGTTTTGGCATCGGAAATCCTCTTCAATTCTACCTTTGTTGTGGGAGCCGCAGCTGAACTGCGTTAAATGGAGGAAAGGTGCAAAGACACACCTCGGCTAATCCATGTAACCCAAACAAATAGTATAAGGCGAACGGGCCATAAGTGTCAAAATCCAGTTCTCATTGGCAGGGTCACCTCATGAGATGTTCAGGATCGGCTTGAGGGTTTGATCATCCCAGCCTGCTTTTTTCCTCAGCCGCTTGATCGATTCGCGCTGTTGCTGGGCGGCCAGGAGGAGGTTGAGGGCGACGTGCCGGATCGTAGCGATGGCCAAGGCGCGTTATCCTTGCGGCTGCGGCAGGCCTCCTCGCCAAAGCTCCTAGTGAGTGTCCCGTGAAGTGTGTTTTCCATAGCCCCATGACGGCGCGTGTCGGCCAGCAGGCGCATCGGCTCGGGCGCACGGTCAGCGAGATAATACCGTACTTCGGTCGTGATTTTATTGCCGATCACGCGTGTGGCGGTCATCCGGGCGATGCTCTGCAGATTCGGCCCGTGATGCGTTTTCCGCAGCCATGCGACCTCGCCTGTGACGTCGCAGCGGCGAACTTCGAGGCGGCCCTGGCCCTTATCAGCCTCTTCGTGCGCGGCAAAAACAGCACCCGGTGGCGGCTGCTCGAACAATAGGCGCACCTCCTGATGCCGTGTACCCTGATTGCCTTTCAGGCCGAGCAGGGAATGGCCGCCGCCCTCGGCGATCTGCTGCGCGATTTCGCGCTGGCAGCCCAGGGCGTCGATCGAAACGGTGGCGCCGCGGAGGTCGAGCCGTCTCAACAACTCCGGAATAGCCGTCATCTCGTTGCTCTTCTCTGCCGTGGCGGTTGGCGCGAGTACCATCCGCGCTTCGGTGGCAAACGCGCTCACCAGAGACCGCGCCTTCACTGTGCCGTCGTGACTGCGCCGCGAGGTCTTCCCGTCCATGGCAATCAGGCGTTCCGCTGCCTCAGGCCGCCACTCACGCACAAAGGCCGCGAAGATTTCTGGGAAGGCTTCCGGGTCCATCGACCGGAAAAACCGGCGCCGCGTATCGTCGCTGGGAATGCCCTGCGCAAACGGAAGTAGCTGGCGCAAAAGCTCCCGCTTCGACTCGCCGTCATCCTCGATCTCCTCCCCACCTCCCGACCCCGCTATCATCCCGCACAGCGTCACCAGTAAAATCTCGCGAACAGGAGGCAGAATCTTCTCTGCCTCACGGCTCTCTTTCAGTCTGCCCAAGGGATCTAAAAATGCCGTAAGGCTCTCAGGCATGATGGCTCTCCCAAAGGGATTAACCCATCTCCATAAAAACCACCTCCGAAAAATTCGTGCCCTCCCTACATCTCATGAAGCCGCCCTGCCCAAAAGCAAATGCCTATTCGTGTGGGAGGATGGTAAGCCCATAAAGGACTTTCGCGCCTCCTGGGAGAAGGCTTGCGAGCTTGCAGGGGTACCTGGGCTTCTCTTTCATGATCTGCGCAGGACAGCAGTCCACAACCTGATACGAGCCGGTGTCTCAGAGAAAGTCGCCATGGCCATTTCCGGGCACAAAACCGCGAGCATGCTGTGGCAATACAACATAACGGATACCCGGGATATTCAAGAAGCAGAACGACGCATGCAGCTTTATCTGGAACAGCAACAAAGCGCTGAACCTACGGAGCCACAAGATGTCAAACCGAGCTAAGTTGTTGGTGCGGATGAGAGGACTTGAACCTCCACGAGATTGCTCCCACTGGTACCTGAAACCAGCGCGTCTGCCAATTCCGCCACATCCGCAAG
>JBJMGL010000116.1:0-4039 GCA_045807985.1 Bryobacteraceae bacterium | reverse complement strand
AGCGTGAAATCGGAGAAGCGCCGGTCAAACTTAATCTGCAACGAATTGTACGATGTGGAGAACGGCGCAAATAGAAGATTCGTGTTAGCCGTGCGTCCGAATGCTTTGTTTAAAGGACGGCCATTCTGGCCCGCACCAGGAACAAAACCAGCATTCATGTTGTAGTTCACAACCGAATCAACACCGTGATTGGCAACATAAGCTACATCAAGCACAAATTTCCAGGGAAGCGCCTGCTGCACAGCAAGGTTCCAAGACTCCACATAGGGATTCTTGAAGTTCTTGCTGACAACGTAGTACTGCTGAGACCCGCTCGGGTTTGTAATGATGCCACTAGAGGGAACGGCGGGATTATTCGGCGGCGGGAAACCATTCTGGAAAGTGGCTGTTTGGCCTGTGCTGAGAACAGCGGGAACAAACGAGCTGGGCGATGAAAACTGATTGTTGGCCCGGACCGGATAGTTGTATGCGTAGCTGTTGTCCGGAAAGGGAGTATAGCTGATCCCGAAGCCAGCGCGAACAACTGTGGAGTCGGTGAGGCGATAAGCCAAACCAGTACGCGGGGCGAAGTACTTGTAGCGGGTCTGAATTCCTAAATTCTCAGGCACGTTGCCTATGCCGGCGATTTCGAGCGTATTGTTGACCGGGTTATAGTTGGAAAACCCGCCGCTGAACTGCGGACGGAATGGCGGATAAAACTCCCAGCGCAGACCTAAATCAACCGTAAGTTTTGGCGAGACTACCCATTTGTCCTGCACAAAAGTGAAGAACTGCCAGCCGCGCAGGGAAGGGAAATAAGTGGCAAGATCGCGCCCCGCTTGGTTCGGCAGATCCAACAGAAAGCTGGCGAAGTTGTTGAGGTAGCTCGTAGAGGAAGAACTCCCGCCAGCGTTGGTCCGCAAGGCAGTCTGTCCGCCGGCAAATACATACTGTCCGCGGGGGCTAAACGTCTGGCTTTGTAAAAGAGCGTCACGAATTCGGCGCAAGTCGCCGCCGAACTTAATCGTGTGGTTTCCAAGGATCTTGGTCCAGACATTGACAACGTCGATGTTGGTTTCTGCGCGAGTCCAGGGCAGGGAAGCTGAGAATCCGATAATGGGGCTAGAGTAAAAAGACCCGAGATCGATGCTGACAATGCCGCTGGTAAACTGATCCAGGTTAGCTCCCGGAATGCCAAGATTCGTGGAAGTCTGGCTTCCATAGCCGGCCGGATTCGCAATGTTGTTGTAATAAGCCACGCCGGCGCGGAACTCTGCCACGAGAGTCGGCGAGAAGACATTGTCAAAGTTAATACCGCCGCTATAGGTCCGCTGAACTCCCGTCCCCGCGAAGGCGCTTTGCGCTGGACCGCCCGCAATGCCAAAAACAGGAGCTTGGAATACCTCAGGGCGCTGGTAGCTCAAGCGCGTGGTGACGCGGTCCTTTTCCGTTGGAACATAATCAACTTTGACGTCGTAAGAAGTTGTGTCCTTGGAAAAGGGCAATAAAGCGAAATAGTTATTGGTGCCGCTTGTGCTGGGTTGATTCGGTTGAGGCAGAAGCCGCAACAGCGCCGCTGAGATCGGGTTGATCCGGTTTGCGGGAATGCGGTTATTGGGAAACGCACTTCGTCCACTGCCGTCCGGATTGCCTGTATTGGGGTCGTAGATGGTAGTGGTGGAACTGCTCAGATTGCCTCCAATCTGGGCCGGAGTGGGAATGGTGAGCAGATTCGTGTTCGCCTGATGGTCCGTGACCCTAAGGATGTCGCCAAAATAGAACAGCTTGTTCTTGAGAATCGGGCCGCCGATGTTTCCCCCGAAGTAGTTGTAAACGGAGTGGCCGACGCTGGGATTGAAAAACGCACGCGCATTAAATGCGCTGTTTTGCAGAAATTCATAAGCAGCGCCGTGGATCTGATTAGTTCCTGACTTAAGAATCACGTTGACCACCGCGCCGCTGGCGCGTCCCAGCTCCGCTTCGAAATTACTGGTGGAGACATCGACAGTCTGAATGGCCTCAATCGGCGGGACAAGAATCTGAAGCAGGCCCGTGCGCTCATTATCGTCAATACCCTCGATCTGATAATTGTTTCCCATTCGTAACTGGCCGTTGGCTTGGGTTTGCAAGGAGCTCTGCGCATTGAAAAAGTTGGAATGCTGAAAGGAGGCCCGGGTCGTGCCTGGCACCAGGTTGAGCAAATTTTGGAAGTTGCGGTTTGTACTAGTCGGCAGATTTGCTGTTTGCACGGTCGTCAGGCTAACTGACGTATCAGCGCGATCGGTCTGCAAGGGCGGCGGAGCCGCTGTGACTTCAATTTGCTGGTTCAATTCGCCCGGCTGCAATTGCGAGTCCACGCGGGTGCTGGTGTTCACGGCCACGTTGATGTTCTGACGAATCTCCCGGCGGAATCCGGGAGCGGCCACCGTAACGGAGTACTTGCCTTCCGGAACATCCGGAAATGTATAGTTGCCGCTGGCATTCGTTTCCGAGTTGCGGGAAAGTCCCGTGTTGACCTCAGTGAGCGTAATCTGTGCGCTTGCCACAACAGCGCCGCTGGCGTCCGTCACAGTTCCCAAAACCGTGCCTGTGACCGCTTGCGCGAAAGCAGAGACCTGAGCAAAAAAAGCGAGCGCGCACACGGCACACGCCCAACGGAGAGTTCTCATAAGACCCCTTCTTCTAAGCTGAAACCCTGGCTTCGGTAATTATAGTGAAATTCTTTAGATCACGGGATCAATTTAGTTTAGATGTACTACCGAAGGTTCTCAACAAACATCAGTTCACTGCCAAGGCGCTCCTCCTTTCCATGCAAAAGCCGTTGCCCGTCCGGAGATATAGAAAGGCCCCACCCCATGGGACCGGAAAGTCGGCCAACTTCTTTTCTTTTATGTGTTTTGATGTCAAAGAAGCTGAGAGTACCGCTGGCGCTTTCAAAGGGGTACTCGATAAAGTAAACGCCATCCTTTGGTGGGGGCAAACGCCGCGATGGGAACGTTCGGTGATCGTGAAATTTCGATTTCCTGCTTACCTGACAGAGACATGGCCCAGAGACGCTGCTCATTTGTACAGTACAGATAAGTGCCGTCGGGCGATTCAAAGCAGCGGAGCCTTCTCTCTTCGTGACTTGAATTTCCGGGCCGCCGCTTGCGCGCATCTTCCAAATCTGCCCCGTACCCGTCCGGTTGGAATAATAGTAAATCCACTCTCCATCGTGTGACCAACTGGGCCAAGTCTCGTCTGCGTTGCCGCTCATCAGATGGCACGGACTGTCTCCCCGTGAACTGACCAGGTAAATGTCCCAATTGCCGGCTGCATTGGCAGCAAACGCAAGGTCCTCGCCAGTTGGAGACCAGCGTGGAGCGCCCGCCCAAGCCGTCTCAAAATGCGTGATTTGAACTGGGTTCGAACCGTCGGCATTGCACATCCAGATCTCTTCGTTTCCGGAGCAGTCCGACTCAAAGGCGATGCGCTGTCCGTCCGGCGAATATTCCGGCTGCCCGTCTCGTCTGGTCGAGGAGATCAGGTCTATGGATCCGGAGATGTGATTGCCCTGGAGAGTAGTTTGCCAGATATCCATATCCTCGAATTGATGTGCATAGACGAGGCGATTCCCGTCAGCCGAAATGGCCAGTTCGCTGGGCTCATCCGCTGCGATGTTGAGTCGGACGGGAGCGCTTCCCGGCTTAGCGGCAACCTTCCACAATTCCTGCCGCCCTCGGCGGCTTGAGGTGAACAGCAAATGCTGCCCATCCCTGGTCCAGACCAGCCCGTCGATGCGCCGGTTATCAAACGTGATTCTCTTGGGCTCTTCGGTAGGAAGCATCTCTCTGGACAGTGGTACAACATAGATGCCCCTACTGATAAACGCGCCCGTCTCGCGTGTAAATGCCAGCTTCTTATTGTCTGCCGTTAGAGCCAGCGCTCCATCCCCAAAGTTGCCTGGGGGAGGTACCGTTACTGTCCGCTTTTCACCTGTTTCCACAGAGACCCGGATAATAGCGTGCTTTGGAGAGTATTCAGCGTAATTTTGGTAGAGCGTCTTGTTGGTTTTGAGTTT
>JBJMGL010000115.1:0-11715 GCA_045807985.1 Bryobacteraceae bacterium | reverse complement strand
GAACCGCCGTGGCGGGACGAACGGAATCGAACACATACTTGGCGTCCCACGCCGCGATCCCTGGGTCGAAAATGGCGTTTGTAAGAGCAAAAAAGAGCTTAGCGTCTTCGTTCACTCCGTGCTGATCTCTGGCGGAAACAAACTGCGCAAATAAATCCCAGTGGCCGGGCGGCAGCTCCGAATTGGGGCCATCCGCGAAGTATTCAGCTATCATCTTCTGCTCATCGTTAAGTTGGGCGCTCATTTCCACTATTTCTTCCACTTCTTTCGAATAGGCTGAAGATCCATAAGCAGCCGGTCCAAACCAGGCGAGTGCCGGCCGGAACTAGTCGCCGGACCGCAAGGCGAACGGAAGAACTTTATACCAGTGCGCGCCCACAAAGCTCTGGGTAACAAATGTATGTGTCGCATCGAAGTATTGCAGCGGCTGCCAGTGGTTGGGGTCGACCACGGTGGCTGGATCAGGAGGCACAGGGGATGGATGATTGATGGGAGTGTATCCGGTGTAATCGGCATACGGCACTCCATTGCCGCTGAGGTTACCCAACTGATTGGAGCCATCCTGATGGCGAAACTGTAGAACGGCGTGGCACGCAACGTTTCCTACACCGGCTGGTGTATGCGTGTCTGTCGATGTGTCATCGGGATTATATCCAAGTTGCAGCATTAACGGGCGGAACACAGCGGCTTCGTCGGCGGGGAAGAGATCAATCAGTGCCCGGTAGGCGGCAAAGCTGATCGCCTCGTTTTTGTTAGTGAGTTGACGTTCGCTGCCGGGCTGACGAAGAGAACTCCCCAACCTGGTGCCAAGCGCATGCTCATCATAGGCTGCCCAGGCATCATAGATACAGGTATGCACGATCGCCAGCGCGCGAGAAACCATAGGCGGCCCGAGTTTTGAGTTCCGGACCGCCTGCAGACTTGCCTGGTTCCACTGAATGACAATATTCAGACCAGGCTCTTCGGACCAAGCGGCGGAACTGGTTACGAAAAGCGCGAGGACAGCAGAACCGCTTCGCAGGAGGAAACTTCTGGACTTTAGGAAACGGACATGCACTATTAAGAACTCCTATAGTTCTATAATTTTCCAGAATAACCGGAACGGCCAGCGATTCCTGGCACTCTCTTTTTACTTTTCTCAATTTGAAAGCAATTTTAAAGTTACAGAAACGACCGGATCTATTATCCGCGGGTCAAAATCCGACTAATGTCGTTGTAAATAACAAACACTACAACCATCATCAGGAATACAAAGCCGAGTTTGAAAACCGTTTCCTTCACCTGTAAGCTAACCTCGCGTTGCAGCAACATTTCAATCAGCAGTAACAGCAGCGTGCCGCCATCCAGAATAGGAATGGGCAGCAGATTGAAGATCGCCAGATTAAGGCTAACGATCGCCATTAACGCAATAAAGCTCGACGGTCCTTCCTGGGCAGCCTCATTTGACATCTGCGCAATACCAATAGGACCGGCCAGCGCCTTCGGCGAAACACGATGCACCACAATGCTCCGCAAAACCTCAAAAATCATCGTCGCGTTCTGACGATTAAAACGCAGTGACTCGCCCAATGCCTCCGCAAAGGGCAACTTCACGATTTGTATCGGCAGGCGGAATGTAATGCCAATGCGCCACGGCAGCTTCGGACTATTGCTCGCTACGGGAGTTATTGTTAATTTCTGCAGTTGATTATTGCGCATCAACTCAAGTTCAACCGGCTTGCCGCCTGAACGCGTAATTGTTTGCTGGACAGTCAGAACGGATTCCACTGGCTGTCCATTCACATTTATAAAAAGGTCTCCAGCCCGCAACCCTGCGGCTTCGGCTGGAGAACCCTTTGCTACTTCGTTTACTTGAACATCACCACGCCAGCCTGCCACGCCTACCCCGTCTTTCGGGTCCATTCGGGGCGTCACTGTAAGCCGGAGGTCTTGCCCTTTGCGCTTCACCGAGACAGGCAATGAATGATTCGCATTCAGAGTCTCTTCTGTCGTCACATCCTGCCAATTTGGATTGCGCTTATCACCTAGCTGCACAATGCGGTCTCCTGGCTGCAATCCCGCCATCGCCGCCGCCGAGCCCGGCGCCACGCTACTGATCACTGCGTCCGGCGAGGGTGCCTCCTTAGGGAAGCCGTACATATAAAGGCCAGTCACCAGCGCAATCGCCAGCAGCACATTCATGAAAGGTCCTGCAATGATGACGATGGCGCGCTGCCAACGCGCTTTCGATTGAAATGAATCCGGACTGGCGGCATGCTCATCGCCGGGCTGATCTCCCAGCATCCGCACATAGCCCCCGAAAGGAATCGCCGAGATTCGAAAGTCCGTGCTGCCCCGCCGAAAGCCAAACAACCTGGGCCCAAATCCAATACTGAATGTTTCTACCCGGATGCCAACCGAAAGAGCCGCCCAAAAATGTCCTGCCTCATGCACCAGAATCATAATGCCTAGCAGAATCACAACCCAAAAAAACGGCCCCAAAAACGCCACGTTCTATCTACCTCTCACGTTAGATGAATAACTGATCTACTTTGTCGCGTGTGGATGCTCCTTAGCAAGAACCCCATACGCCCTCACGAGCCTTGACCCGCTTTACCAATCCCTGGCAGTTGTTGCCGCCCAGCGAGATCCAGCCACCACTTGTCTGGCCGTTACTCGGGAGGCTTCATCAACCGCAATAACATCCTCTATTGTCGCTGGTTCGCAACTCATTTGTCGCGACAATGTGTTTTCTACCACCTGCGCAATGGCTGGAAACGGGATTCTACCCTCCAGAAACGCTTCCACTGCAATTTCATCCGCCGCGTTCAGGGTGCAAGTAGCTGACCCTCCCTGCTCTTGCGCTTCATAGGCCAGCTTTAGCAATCGGAACTTTTCCAGATCCGGAGCGAAAAATTGCCAGTTTCTTTCCTGTGTCCAATCTAGTCGTGAAACCGGAGCCTGTTCCCGCCTGGGATACGTTAAGGCATACTGAATCGGCATTCTCATATCGGTAGCCGAAATTTGTGCGATCACGCTGCCATCGTTGTACTCCACCATGGCATGGATAGAAGATTGAGGATGCACAACCACATCCACCTGGGCCGCCGGTAAGCCAAATAACCAGCAAGCCTCAATCACTTCAAATCCCTTGTTCATCATGGAAGCAGAATCAATAGTAATTCGACGCCCCATTTTCCATGTGGGATGGTTTAATGCCTGCTCCGGCGTAACGCTCCAAAGCTGATGAAGCGGAGTTTCGCGAAATGGGCCGCCGGAAGCGGTCAGTAACAAACGTGTTACCTCCTCCCGCCTGCCTGCCCGGAAGCACTGGTGCGCCCCGTTATGTTCGCTATCAACTGGAAGTAAATCCACGCCGAATTCCCGGGCTGCCTCCATCACTAACCGGCCGCTAGCTACCAAAACTTCCTTATTGGCTAATCCAATCCGCTTTTTTGCCCGAATCGCTTCGTAAGTAGCTTCCAGCCCTGCCACGCCGACGATGGCTGACATAACGAACCCGACCTCAGGAGCAACTGAAGCATGAACCCGCGCTTGTGGTCCGGCTGCTAGCTCAGGCCACTCATTTCGAGCCAAGCCCAAAGATTGGAGGAAATGAGAAAGCATATCCAACGCCTCCGGATCAGCCACAACTGCCATCTCCGGACGAAATTCCAAAATTTGGGAGGCAAGCAGCTGCGTATTTCTACCAGCAACGAGGGCGAAAATGCGGAATTCCTCCCGATGCTGCCGAACGACATCCAGTGTGCTTGTACCAATCGATCCTGTTGATCCTAATATAGTTATGTCCGTCATTGCCCCTCTCTGCAGGGATATTCGAAAGCAAGGCTGGTTACGCTAAATAAAAAATTTTGATTTTTGTAGAGAAAAGACTTGCCATCCACAAAATCATATTCTATTATTGGAAGTAAGCCGGGGAGGCAACTCCCACCAAAGCGAGACTAACCTCATAGAAAGACCCCTGAAGCAACACCCTCCCCGGCGCCCGCAAGGGTCAAGTTTCGCAAGCTTCAAATTTTAGAATCCTTCAAAGCCTATCAGATTCCATATTTAATCTATTGCCAAGTTCCTGGCTGGCAAACGTTCCCTCTATCTTGACTTAAACTGATTTTGGCAGGGCTACACTCAAAGCGGAGGCTCTTTTGTGCCTGAAACCAAATTAGCGGTTCCGCTACGGCCCGAAACTGATGTTTTAACCCGTGGCTTTGACCCTAGTCTCTCTGTCGGTTCGGCTCGTCCTGCCGTTTTCCGTAGTTCAACATACGTTTTCTCCAGTCCGGAAGCTGCCGAACGCGCTTTCGACATCATGGGCGGTCGTGCCCAGCGCCTGCCCGGTGAAAATGTCGATCTTGTCTACTCGCGCTTCAATCACCCGAATGCTCAAATTCTGGAAGACCAGATTCTGCCGCTAGAACCGGGGGCGGTCGCTGCTGCTGTTTTTAACTCTGGAATGGCGGCCATCATGACCGCTTTGCTTGCTGTCACCAGTCCTGGTGACAGTATCGTTTATACCGTGCCGATTTATGGCGGCACACAAACGCTGATTCAAAGCTTTCTGCAGCCCTTTGGCATCTATGGCATTCCGGTTATCGCTGGCCAAACTGCCGCGATTGATGAAGCAATCCGAAGCACCAAGCGGCTCAAAGTTGTCCTGATTGAGACGCCCGCCAACCCGACGATGGTCATGACAGATATCAAACGAGCCTGTCAAACCGTGGGAAGCCTTCCCATTTCCTCCAGTAATGGCCACGGCATAGCCGAACGGCCCTTGGTCATGGTGGACAACACCTTTCTAGGCCCGGCCTTTCAGCACCCGCTTACCTTGGGCGCTGACGTGTCGCTTTACTCAGCCACCAAGTACCTGGGCGGCTATAGCGATATTATCGGCGGCTTTGCACTCACGATGGACATGGCGCTCATGAACAAAATCCGCAGCAGGCGCAGCCTGTTCGGCAATATTCTCCAGCCGGACGAGTGCTGGATTCTGGATACGCGCCTCCCTACGGTCACTTTGCGGATGAACCGGCAAAGCAAGAATGGTCAACGCATTGCCGAAGCCCTCGTAGGACATCCCAAAGTGAAAAAGGTCTATTTCCCAACGCTCTTCGATGACCCGGAACAAATCCGTATTTATGAGGAACAATGCACCTATCCTGGTGGCCTGGTCTCACTGGACCTGAACGGCGGTAAGCCCGCTGCCTTTGAATTCCTCCGCAATCTGAAGCTGGCGCGTAATGCTGTTTCGCTCGGCGGCGTGGAAACCCTTGCCTGTCATCCACGCAGCACGACTCATTCCGCCTGGACCGCCCGGGACCTGGACGATGCCGGTATCACCGAAGGTCTCGTGCGCATCTCACTCGGGATCGAAGACTGGCGCGACCTGCTCGCCGACTTTGAAGCATCTCTCGAAACCGTTTAGCGGAAAAAAATCCGCCACGTCGTCACAATAAACGCGTGAGTCACCATAGGGGCCCTGACGCTTCCGCTACGAAGATAAGCCGCACCACAGGCCAGCCCTAACAACGTCGCCACCAAAGCACGCCGCCAGTTCGGGAACTCATGAACCCAAAGATGAACACTGCCAAATGATAGTGCCGACACAATAACTGCCAGCATCGGAGACCGCCACGCCTTTAGCACTGCCGGGGTAACTATACCGCGAAAGAACAACTCCTCGCTGAGCGCTACCACCCATAAAATTCCAAAGAACGTGCCAATCGCGATAGCGGCAATCTGCCAAGGATGCCTGTCCAGCGGAGCGAATTGGACGTCGTGCAATCCCAGCGCCAGCAGGCAGATTGGAAGCAGCACCAGTAAATAATAAAGAATCCCGATTTTCCACTCGCGCAGCCGTGGCCATAAGCCGAATCTTCCGGGGTTCCACTGCCGCAATACCAGCAGCGCCATAATGCCGATTCGAATCCACATCAGATGGCCCAGAATGTCAACAGGAATATGCGGGTCGGGCGACCGATAGATTCGTTGAAACACGCGGGCAATGATGGGCGTTGCCGCAATAATCAGAAAGCCAAAGTCGTATACAGGCCTTCGCGGCAAAATCGCGTGCCAAAAGGTGAAGATTCCAGTCAGGACAAGCAATAGATAGAAAACATTACTGACAAATGTCCCTGACAACAAACTGAATGCCAGATACGGCAGCACCGCACTGACCCAGAGCACCCCGGCCTGAGTGCGTGGTGAACCAACACGCGCAAAAGCCGCTCGCGTGTCTTCAAACGTAGCACCTAAATAAAATGTTGCCTCTAACAGGAGAGCGGGCAGCGCCGCAGTCCATATCCAATGAGCATCGGCGGCGTGTGCCTGAGAATAAAATGACGCCGCAATCACTAGCGCCATATATGAGCACACAACCGTTATGAAGAACGGGCGCATGGTCCGTAACATCGCCCTCATCGTAGCATCAGGTTTGTTATGCCCCGCTTTCGTCATGCGAGCGGCTGAACCACCTCCTGGGCTGATGAAGAAAATCGCGGAACGCGAGATGGAGAACGCGCGCGCCCGCCAGAATTACACCTACCGGCAGTCCGTCACATTGCAGGAATTGAATACGCAAGGGAGCGTCATGGGCGAGTATCACGAAATCCGCGACATTATATATTCACCCAATCGGGGTCGCTACGAGCAGATCGCTGAGCAACCGCGCAACACGCTCACGCGTGTAAAGCTGACGCCCGAGGACTTTGCTGATATCCGTAATGTTCAATCATTTCTGCTTACGCCGGATCAAGTGCCGCTCTATGAAGGCAAATACAAAGGAGAAGAAACAATCGATGGCGAGCCGTGTTTCGTGGAGTACATCCGTCCTCGCCAGATTCTATCCAAGCAACGCTTCTTTGAAGGCACCTTATGGGTCAGGCAATCCGACCTAGCGGTGATTCGCAGCGAAGGCCAAGCCGTTCCACAAATTGAAACGTTGCGCGAGCAGAATCTCTTTCCCCACTTCACGACGCTGCGCCGGACGGTCGATAACCAATGGACCTTTCCTGTTGAAACTTACGGTGATGACACGCTTTTCTTCCGCGACTGGCCGCAGCGCATTCGCATCATCATTCGCTACCTGAACTACAAGCATTTTGGAGCAGAATCAACCGTAATCTTCGGTGATCCAACCGCGGTGCCGCCTAAAAACTGACGGCGTTGCCCGACAGCAAAGCCTCTAAATCCTCCGGTGTGTCAATATCGATGGCCGCTTCCGGTAATGGAAACGCTTTCACCGACAACCCGGGTTGACGCAGCAGATGCCGCGCTCCCGCTTCCGGCGGCAAATTCAGCAGCGTCCCAAACATCTTTCGCGCAAAGATCGTAGGAACGCCTAGCGTGTCGTTATACTGTGCCGCAATGATGGCCGCCCCGCTCAAATGCACTTGCCTTCGCATTGCCCGAAGATGGTCCACTGTCACCAAAGGTTGATCCGCCAGAGTAATAGCCACCGCAGCCGACTCAAAGCCTTCCCCCTGAAGGCGCTTCACGCCTGCCGAGATAGACGAACCCATCCCGCTCCGCCAATATTCGTTGTGTACGACGTGTACACGCTCTTTGGCGATGGCCGCCCGTACCGCTTCAGCCTCCGCCCCTACCACAACAATGACGGGATCGAACTTCGCCTCCAGCGCCTGGGCAATGGCATGCTGCACAAAGGTCCGGCCCCGATAGGGAAGCAACTGTTTCAGCTTGCCCATCCGCGTGGCCGCGCCAGCCGCCAATACTACCGCTGCTACCGGTAAACACACGGAAGAATTGCTCAAGCTTTTCCGCTTTTCACAATTTGTAAATTTGATGACGCCGGGCGATTTCCCGGCACTATTGTCGCGGCTTCCAGCTTTTCAAGTTCCCGCCGCGCGATCTGCGCCCAGGCGCTCGTGCTATCCAGTTTCAAGTAAGCTCGCCAGTGCCGTACCGCTTGCATCAAATCGCGCAGGCTTTGATACAGAAGCGCAAGGTTGTAGTGGACATCAGCGTAATGAGGGTGGATTCGCAACGCCTCGTGATAATGATGCAGAGCATTAGCGGGATCATTCTGCTCATCGTAAAGATTACCTAAATTGAAATGCGCCAGCGCATAATCCCCATCAATTTCGAGCGCCTTCTTATAATACTTTTCGGCATCGGCCCACGCGTGCCCGTTAAAGAACACTGTCCCCAGATTCACCAAGGCGCCCGCCGCCTGAGGATCAAGTTCCGAAGCCTTCCCATATGCTTCAACCACTTCTTCGAAAGGCGCGCCTGTCTGTTCCAGCTCCAAGCCACGCTCGAACCAGTAATCCGCTTCGATCTTCTGCCGCAACTTCTCCGCAATCGCGCCGTTGCTCTTTTGGGAGGCCGGTAGCTGCAGCAGCTTTTTGATCTCTTCTTCCTCAAAATCGAGCAACAGTTGCCCCGAAGCAGGTTCTAGTTTCTGCTTGCCAATCTGAATGCGAACGTGCCGCCCATCCTTATACACCTGCACATCGTCGCTCAGTTGAGGAAATTCCTTCAGCCACTTGCTCGCGGCACGCTGCGCTTCTTTGATCAAGCGCGGGTTCGCCTTCTCAGCGCGCAGCCTGGCAATCCGTTTTAGAATCAGCAGATCTGAAAAACGATAATGCGTCAGCTCAGGAACAAGCTGTTGGCGTTCCCAGCTTCGCAGTTGCCGGTTATCGATTTTTAAAAGCCGCAGAACATCTCTCCGGGCATAAGAGCCGCCCGTCTCGCGCTCCGGATTAGTAGTGAAATGTTGCGAGCAATCCCGCAGCACAGGTTGATCATAGCACTACTTACCTTGCGGAGATCGCCGGCTTTTAGCCGCCCATCGACGCGTGATTATCCCTTTATGGTGCAATCTCTTGCAGCTTTCAAATGAACTCGTACTAAACTGGTCCTATATCGCCATGGGCTTCAAAAAGCGCGTTTCCAAACACGTCGCGGTTGGAACTCCTCGCACCTTAGCCGATCTGCCGACCGGTCAGCGCTGTATTATCGACCGTCTTGATCTTCCGGAGGACATCGCCCGACGCTTGATGGAACTCGGATTTTTACCTGGCAATGAAGTGGTCCCGGGGCGGAGAGCGCCCGGCGGAGGTCCGCGCGTATTCCGCGTGGATGGTTCGGAAGTCGCTCTACGCGATGACACGGCAGCGCGGCTTTATCTGCGCCGTGATCCTGAATCTGATTTTGTTGTACTCTCATGAACAGCAGCTGCCACGGAGATACCCCCCGGGCTGGTCTCCTACCCAATCCCTCGATTGCGCCTCCTCGTCCGGCCCATGAGCGCGACATTATCGTCGCCATTGTCGGGCCGCCTAATGCCGGCAAATCCACGCTTTTCAATCGCTTGACGGGCCTGCACCAGAAGGTGGCTAACTTTCCCGGCGTCACAGTAGAGCAGCGCATGGGCCGAGCCAAGCTGAAAGGCCAGCAGGAAGTCTTTCTTGTGGATCTTCCGGGCGTCTACAGCCTTCATCCCCGCGCGGAAGACGAGCAGGTGACTCACGATGTTCTCAAAGGGATGCGTCCAGATTTTCCCAAGCCTGATGCCGTCATCCTGATTCTCGATTCCACCAATCTCGGCCGCCATCTTGTGCTGGCAGCGCCTATTCTGAGCCTGAGCCTTCCCACCTTGATCCTGCTCAACATGTCAGACGACTTGGAGGTACGTGGCGGTAAAGTAGACGTGGCGGCTCTCTCCGCGGAGTTGAACTGTCCCGTTGCTCTGATCAGCGCCGCGAAAGGCAAGGGACTGGACCGTATCCAGCAATTTCTTCTCGGCACGGCGGCACGCTTGAACGCGCCTCCGCCGAAAATTGAGCTTCCTGTTCTACAGGATGTGCCTAAGTGCCGTCAGTGGGCCGCGAACCTTGGGGCGCGTGCTTCCTATAAAGCTCCTGCCCCGCCTCTTTGGACACGCCGTCTGGATTCTGTTTTCCTTCATCCCGTTGCCGGGCCGCTTATTTTCCTGGGCATTGTCATTGCCGTGTTCCAGAGCATCTTTTCCTGGGCGCAACCGCTCATGAACGGCTTACAAGGAGTGGTTCTCTCTTCAGGCCGCTGGATGGAATCGGTGCTGCCGGATTCCCCTTGGCGGTCCTTGCTGATCGACGGTATCTGGAGCGGCGTCGGCTCCGTGGTTGTCTTCCTGCCTCAAATTCTGCTGTTATTCCTGTTTATCGGCATCCTGGAAGATTCGGGCTATCTGGCGCGCGCGGCTTTGATTGCGGACCGCACCATGGCCAAAATCGGTTTGCAGGGCAAATCCTTCATCCCGCTGTTGTCGGCTTACGCTTGCGCTGTTCCCGCGATTATGGCGACACGCGTTATTGAAAACAAGCGCGACCGTACCGCTACGATGATGATCGCGCCGCTCATGACCTGTTCGGCGCGATTACCTGTTTACACTCTCATCATTGCCGCTTTCGTGCCTAACATCCCGCTCCTTCGTGGTGTGCTCTCGCTTCCTGCGGCAACCATGCTCGGACTTTACGCATTGGGCTTTCTGGCCGCTGTGGTCATTGCGCGCCTCTTGAAATCAACAGTGCTGAAAAGCCAGCGCTCCTCCTTCATGCTCGAAATGCCGCCCTACCGCTGGCCTACCTGGCACTCCATCAGCTTGCGGCTCCTCGATCGTGCCAAAGTCTTCCTCCATCGCGCCGGAACGGTGATTCTCCTGGTTGCTGTCGTGATTTGGGTGCTGGCTCACCTGCCTTTGCATGACGGAAAAGCTCCTGACCTGGAGCACAGTTTCGCGGGAATGGTGGGAAAAACGATTGAGCCTCTTATTAAACCGCTCGGCTTTAATTGGAAGATTGGAATCGGCTTAATTACCTCCTTGGCAGCGCGTGAAGTAATTGTCGGCACCCTGGGAACCATTTACGGCATCGAAGGAGATGAACAGTCAACAGGACTCCAGCAAGCGGTACATCACGACCTGACTATTGCTGGCGCGGTCGCGCTTCTCGTTTTTTTTGCGTTTGCCATGCAGTGCTTTTCTACTCTTGCAGTGGTGAAGCGCGAAACGGGCGGGTGGAAGTGGCCGGCCTTTCAGTTCTCTTACATGCTAGTGCTAGCGTACTCTGGTTCCTGGGTGGCTTATCACCTGACGAATTTCTTTCTGCAATGAGCGACATTTTAGACGTGGTTATCCTCGGCTCTGGCTGCGCCGGGAACACTGCTGCCATTTACACAGCTAGAGCAAACCTGAAACCTCTTGTTCTCGAAGGCCACGAGCCGGGCGGCCAGCTTTCCATTACAACCGAAGTCGAAAATTTCCCGGGCTTCCCCGAAGGCGTTATGGGCCCTGTGCTGGTTGAAAGCATGAAGCAACAGGCGCAGCGGTTCGGAGCGACCTATCGCCACGGACGCGTCGCGCACTCTAATCTTTGTGAAAAACCGATCAAGTTGGAACTGGAAGATGGCGAAAAGATTCAAACCCGGACGCTGATTATTGCGACCGGCGCCTCGGCCCGCTGGCTCGGTTTGCCGAATGAATTAGCGCTGATTGGGCATGGCGTCAGTTCCTGCGCGACTTGCGACGGATTTTTCTTCAAGAATCGAAAGATCATGGTAATCGGCGGCGGCGATTCCGCTATGGAGGAAGCAAACTTCCTTACCCGGTTCGGTTCAGAAGTTTCTCTGGTTCACCGGTCCGATATATTTCGGGCATCCAAGATCATGCTCGACCGCGCGCGCGCCAATCCGAAGATCAAGTGGCTCCCAAGCACT
>JBJMGL010000114.1:0-3087 GCA_045807985.1 Bryobacteraceae bacterium | reverse complement strand
CGATAGCGTTGGGCGACAGCGTGACGGTAGGCGGCGAGCGTGAGTTCTTGGCCGGCGAAGGCGGACACCAACATCAAGAGGCTCGATTGGGGCAGGTGGAAGTTGGTCAGCATTCCTCCGGTAGCGCGAAAGCGGAAGCCGGGATAGATGAAGAGATTGGTTTCGCCCTGCATGGCTCCTAGCCCTCCGCGCAGACAGGCGGTTTCGATTGTGCGGACGCTGGTTGTGCCGACGGGGAGGAGGCGGTGGGCAGCTAACATGGTTGCGGCATGCGGCTGCGAGATCTCGAAGTATTCTTCGTGGAGCTGGACGTTTGATAGGTCGTGTTCGCGTAGCGGCGCGAAGGTGCCCAAGCCGACATGGAGCGTGACATAGGCGATTTCGGCCCCTGCGGCACGACAGCGTTCCAGGGTGTCTTCCGTGAAATGCAGACCAGCGGTGGGAGCGGCGACTGATCCTCGCTTGGCGGCGAAAACTGTTTGGTAGCGTTGGCGGTCTTTTGTGTCGGGTGTCCGGTGGATGTAGGGCGGTAGCGGGGTTTGGCCGAGTTGTTCCAGTAGTTCGCTAATGGGGCGGTTTGCTTTGAATCGAATAGTGCGTTCTCCGTAGTCGCCGTGCGTTAACACTTCGGCTTCGAAGTCTTCGGCAAATAAGATCGTGTCTCCGGTGCGGACGCGTTTGCCGGGTTTTACCAGAACTTTCCAGGTTGTTTCTTCCGGGTCAAGGGCGCGGGTCAGGAAAACTTCCACTTCCCCTCCGGTTGGGTTATTCCGGCGACCGCGGAGACGGGCTGGAAAGACGCGGGTGTTGTTCAGTACCAGGCAATCACCGGGACGAATGTAGTTTGGGAAATTCAGAAAAGTGTCGTCGTGGAAGGATTGGTTTGCGCGGGAGACGACCAGCATGCGTGAAGCGGTTCGCTCCGGTAACGGCTCCTGGGCAATCAGTTCTTCCGGGAGATCATAGTAAAAGTTGGAAACTTGAGTCAAACAATCATTTTAGGAATTGAAAGCTCGTGTGACGAGACGGCGGCGGCGGTTGTGGAAAACGGTCGGCGCGTGCGGTCAAGCATGGTGGCTTCGCAGTTGGATATTCATGCGAAGTATGGGGGCGTGGTTCCCGAGTTGGCTTCGCGGGAGCATTTGAGAGCGATTGTTCCGGTAGTCCGGCAGGCTCTGGAGCAGGCAGGGGTGGATTTAGACGGTGTGAATGCTGTTGCGGTCACGGCAGGGCCGGGGTTAGTGGGATCTTTGCTGGTAGGCGTGACATATGCGAAGGCGCTTTGCTATGCGCGCCGTATCCCGCTGATTGCGGTAAATCATGTGGAAGGGCATATTCATTCGGTTCTCCTTGAGAATCCACAATTGACGTTTCCGGTTTTGGCGCTAGTGGTGAGCGGCGGGCATACGCATCTGTTTGAAGTGTCCGATCTTCAGAAATACCGGTTGCTCGGGAAGACGCGGGATGATGCGGCGGGCGAGGCATATGACAAAGTAGCGAAGTTGCTTGGATTTCCGTATCCGGGAGGACCCATTGTTGACCAGCTTGCTCCGTATGGGAATCCGAAAGCCGTGAAGTTTACTTCCGCGAAGATGAAAGGCAATGAGCTGGATTTTTCGTTCAGCGGTTTGAAGACGGCTGTGCTGCGGTGGACAGAGAAGCAGGCAGGCATGGCTGAGGAGGTCGCCCTACGCAAGGGGAATACGGATAAAACAATTGAGGGTTGGCTGAGGGTGACTCCGCAGCGCACGCTGGACCTGCTGGCGAGCTTTCAGGGGAAGGTGATTGATGAGTTGCTGTGGCGGACGATGGCTTCGGCCGAGGAGATTGGGGCGGAGTCAGTGATTGTGGCGGGCGGCGTGGCTTGTAACGTTGGTTTGCGGGAACAGGCGCGAAGGGTGAATGGACCGGAGTTTTACTTCCCCTCTCCAGGTTTATCGACGGATAATGCAGCGATGATTGCGGCGGCGGCGTTCCCAAAATATGAGCGGCAGATGTTTGCGGGATTTGATTTAAAGGCGCAAGCAAGCCTGATGTTAGCTTGAGGGTATGGGTCCTCAAGCTCCTGGCGAGCAACCGAAACTGCCGATTCCCGGTGTTGAGAATATTATTGCCGTGGGTTCCGGGAAAGGCGGCGTCGGTAAAAGCACGGTCGCGGTCAATCTGGCGATTAGTTTTGCGAAGTTGGGTTACAAAGTTGGTTTGCTGGATGCGGATGTGTATGGTCCGAATGTGCCCTTGATGATGGGCGTGCGGGAAACGCCGCATGCGATGGGGCAGAGGATACGGCCGATTGAAGCGCATGGGATCAAGCTGATGTCCATGGGTTTTTTGAACCCTGGGGATAAGCCGCTGGTGTGGCGCGGGCCAATGCTAAACAGCGTGATTCAGCAGTTTTTGCGGAACGTGGATTGGGGAGAGCTGGATTATTTGGTAATTGATCTGCCTCCCGGCACGGGCGATGTACAACTCACACTGATTCAAACGACACCGCTGACGGGGGCGGTGGTGGTTACGACTCCGTCCGATGTTTCGCTTGAAGATGCGCGCAAGGCGGTGCATATGTTCGAGCAGGTGCGCGAGCCGGTGCTTGGGATTGTCGAGAACATGAGCTACCTGGAGCACAACGGCGAGAAGCTGTATGTGTTCGGCAAGGGCGGCGGGTCTCGGACGGCGGAACTGATGAAAGTGCCGCTGCTTGGGGAAATTCCGCTCGATCCGCACACGCGGGAAGGCGGAGATACGGGACGGCCTATTACTACGCAGTCGGCTTCGAAACAGAGTCAATTATTTGAGGCGCTCGCGCAAACGGTAATTGAACGCGCGAATGCGAGTAAGCAGCGGGCAAGGCCAACGATCACTATTGCTGATTAGCGGGCGCGGGGCGGTTGTCGGCCTGGAGTTTGGAGCCGGTGCTCCATTCGGTGAAGGGTTTCATGGCGGTGACGACGTTGTCGCGCTCGCGCCAACTGCCGCGCAGGTAATCGCGGTTCATGGCTGCGATGACTTCCAAGGGGATTTCTTTGGGACAGACGCCGGTGCATTCGCCGATGTTGGTGCAGCCGCCGAAGCCTTCCACATTCATTT
>JBJMGL010000113.1:0-1505 GCA_045807985.1 Bryobacteraceae bacterium | reverse complement strand
GCCTTTGCTCCGCTAATGGCGCCGACAATACCGCTGCGCTCGAAACGGCTTGTCGTGGACGCGCTGATATACTGGCGGAAGCGGGTAAAGAATTAACCGGCACGCTAGGAGAACGTGCTATAGCCGGGGAAAGGCTGTATAGACACCTTGAACGTCTTTACGCTGCACGGCGAGCAGTTTACACCGCCATCGAGCCGGAGGAGAGGTTTGGAGCTTTCTTAACTATCCTAAGATGTGGCGGATATAAAAAAAACAGCGTTTGGAATTTCCAGCCCAGAAATCTTCTGAAAGATGCCTCATTGGGAGTGTTAGTAGGACACCGATTGAAGCGCACCTGATCGGCCCCTACGCATGATCCGAGTTTGATTTTAGTTTAAGTTTGGTCTCCTGGGCAAGAGAAGCGTGGCCAGCGCAGCCGATTCAAGTTGCGCAGCCGGCCGCGCGGCAAGCGCAGGCAAAAACCTCCGGGGCGGATCAATCTGGACCTTCACAGGTCAGAACCACTCTGGGCGGGACAGCGCGGCTCAATCAAAGGAACGTGCAAACATTATGTTACACTTGTTTCGTGCATGGCGGCCCCTCGATGAACGATTTTCGGGTACAATCCCGCAATTTCTCCACGCAAACTTCGCTAGCAGAGGAATCCAAGACTGACTAACATGCATCTATTCAATGGCATGAGGAACTTCTTTTCGCGCACACGCTGCCGCTTGTCCGGAATTTTTTGGCGCACACACCACCATTTATCCAAGCTTAGAACTCCGCAGGGAATGCCTCCAGAGTTCTCATCTGACAATAGCCTTTCTGTTCCGTTCAGATATGTGCAGAATGGGGTAACCGGAGGGCAGCACAATTTGGCGGTTATTTGTCACATCTACCATGCCGATCTGTCCGAAGAAATTCTGAAGTTTATTAAAAATATAAGAAGGGCCGTCGACATCTTCATTGCGACTGATACAAGCAGCAAGGTTGATTACATTAAAAAGGTCTTTCAAGGATTTGATACCGGAAAGGTCGTTGTGCGAATAGCAGAAAACCGCGGCCGAGACATCGCAACAAAACTCGTTACATTCCGAGATGTTTATCATACATATGACATCGTTCTTCACCTACACTCCAAAAAGGACAACCACGGAGTAGATGGCCCTAGTGATCTGATACAAGATGGGTCCGTGTGGCGGAGGTTCCTGCTTAAAAATCTGGTAGGATCTCCCGAGGTCGTTTCAAGTGTGCTCGATGCATTCAGCCACAACCCTAAACTTGGTATGATTATTGCCCAACATTGGGAGCCGGTGCGGCCCTGGATCCGGTGGCTTGGAAATTTTAAAGAGGCTAGGCGCTTGCTACGACGTATGGACATCAGTCTTACCCGCCGGCATAGAGTGGACTTCCCGTCTGGGTCCATGTTCTGGGCACCTTCCAATATGACTGGCGCGGGCGGCTCATCGAAGCGGACGTCAGCGGCGTCACCACCGATTACGCCTATGCCGGTGACGACCGTCGGG
>JBJMGL010000112.1:0-14603 GCA_045807985.1 Bryobacteraceae bacterium | reverse complement strand
TCTGCCCGTGCGGATGACGGTGGAGGTGGGCATCGATGGTTTGACGCGTTTTACAGCGAGGCGCTTCACAGTCCCCTGCCCGCCACTGTGAATAAATCCCCAGGAATTATTCCTGCGACCATTCCGCCTGACGACAGTTATCCAGATCCATCCGGATCGATGGGCATCCACAATAACGCAGGCACCACCACCACCGCGAACAACGCGTTTTTTCAGTCGCTTGGAACGAACGGGCGCTCGTGCGGAACCTGCCACTTACCCAGCAACGGCATGTCAGTCTCGGCTGCCAACATACGTCAGCGCTTCAAGGATACGAAAGCCACAGACCCGATCTTTGCTCCCTTCGACGGCGCCACCTGTCCGGACGCAGTGCCGGAAAGTTTCACCAAGGGATCGCCGGTCGGTGGGAATAAGGGAAAGGGAAACATTAGCGATATTACAAATCTCTCTGATCCCAATAATCCATTTCGGCTGGTCGTAAACAAAGGGTTGATTCGTATCCCTCTTCCCCGGCCTGCAAATGCTGAGTTCACACTCACAGTGGTGAACGATGTGACCAAATGCCAGGACAAGCAAGTGGACGTCAACGGAACGCCGACGCCGATGATTTCCTTTTATCGCCGGCCGCTGATGTCGAGCAACTTATTGTTTGCAACCAATGCAGCGATTTCTTTCACTGGCGGTCCGGCTCTTGCGCCCGTCATGTGGGATGGCCGGGAAACCAGTTCCTCTCCTGACGCTGCCCTGCGCCAACAAGCCATTGATGCCACCTTCGGGCACGCCCAGGCGACGCCTCCCGGTCCCACAGATGCGCAAGTTCAGCAGATCATGGATTTTGAAAAGAGCGTTTTCAGCGCCCAGATTTCTGATGACGATGCACGGAGTCTGACCGACCTCGGCGCCCTGGGTGGCCCCAAGAACCTCGCGCTCCGTCCTCTTCAAGCTAATTTTGTTCCCCCTGGAGTTCCTGGGCAAACGTTCGACGAGTATACATCGTGGCTGAATTTGTCCAACAACGCCGAAAAGAAGAACCAGCGAGCCTCCGTAGCACGAGGCCAGGGCATCTTCAACACCTTAACGTTCACTGTGAACGGCGTGGCAGGATTCAATGAGCTGGTGGGCAATAATGCTCAGACACAGTGCTCGGTGTGCCACGGTATCAGAAACGCCGGTACGGATCCAATTGCTGTGCCGTTCGCCACGCGTAATCTGGGTATCTCCGGCGATCATCCTGCCGCATTTGCGCGGCCCGACTTACCGTTGTTCCATGTGTCGTGCATCGATGGGGCTCCGACTACATTCAATGGCAAGGATTTCGACATTCGTGATCTGGGTCAGGGACTGATCACAGGCAAATGCGCCGATATCGGAAAATTCAAGGTGCCGCAACTGCGTGGTTTGGCCGGGCGCGCTCCTTACTTCCACGACGGCTCGGCGGATACGCTGGATGATGTTGTGACGTTTTACGACAGGCGCTTCTCCATCGGTCTGACGAAAGACCAGACCCGGGACCTGGTCAATTTCCTGAAGACCTTGTAACAATTCAGTTCGGGGCAAACCAGGGCCTCTTGCTTGTTTTTTGATCGGACGCGCCGCGACATCGGCCTCCCCTGTTTGGTCACCCACCGGATGACCAAACAGGGTGTGGGTAGTCAAAATCCCAGCGACTAGCACCCATCTGGGCAGTATGGTATACCTAACTGGCAGGTCCGCATCAGGCCACGTTCGCTGTTTGTTGGTCACCTTCCGGCTACTTGCGGCGCGCTCCGGGCTGGTCAGCCCTGACCTTGAGCATTGAGGAGCAATATTATGAATGCTACATCACGCCGCAATTTGTTTGCTACCTTGCCGACAGGGGCTGCAGTCCTCGCACTCGGAACCGCAGAATCGGTCCGTGCCGCGACTACTACGCAATCGTTAACGGCCGTTGTCAGCAACTTCGTACTCGGTACGGGAGGATTTTCAGGCACTTTGACTGTTACTGGATTTAATGTGGCCCATGGGGTCTTGAATGCCGCTAGCACCCTTTCGGTAAGTCGTCTCGATCCCACGGGCGAGGTGATCGGTTCCATCACGCAGACCCTTGCGGTCCCAACGCAAGTCACGGCTTCTTGCCAGATTTTATCGCTTACCCTCGGCCCGCTGCGTCTCGACGTGCTGGGGTTAGCGATTGACCTGAACCAAGTGGTGCTGAACATTGCGGCGATGCCGGGCGCGGGCGACCCGCTCGGCAATCTGCTCTGCGCCGTGGCGAACCTGTTGAACGGTGGTGGAGCGCTCAACACGTTGTTAAACAATTTGGCGGGTCTATTAAACCAGATCCTGGCGGCTCTGTAAGGCTACAGCGGTTTGCTAACGAACTGAGCTAAAGTGCTGGGCATAGAATAGCCATCATCCGGAAGCACGGGGAGGGCGATCGGCAATGAGCTGCGGCACAGTATTGTCCAGGCGGTGCAAGCGCACGAGGTGAGTCAGACAGGATCTGTCAGGACTGGTCTGTCCGGTTTCGCTGCAGTTCGATTTAGCTACCCGATACTGCATCTGCTGCCCGAATCCCCGAAGCAATCGCGCCCTCAACGGAAACAATTCCGGCATGATCCCCGCACCAGAACAAGCAATCAGCCAGCTTGACAGGCTTTTCAACCGGATTCAGTGCAGGAGGCTCCTGCAGCGGTAGAGCACCGTCGATCTCATACGTCCGGAGATGCCGCCACCGCGAAACCTGACTACCATACCAGCCAGTCAATTGATCACGGACAGAGCTTTCGAGATCCGGCCTGCTCCGGTAAGCCGGGTGAATAACGCTAACGGACACCAGCGATAAGCCCTGAGGCGCGTAGTTTCGATGAAGCTCAGTCAGAACGCAAAGATTATTAATCGGGCCAGAGCCATCTCCATTTAACACCAGCCAAGGCCCCTTGACCGGAGATTGAGGAGCAGAATAATACAAGCACGTAACTGCCGTCGTTCGGTGCCGGGAAAGCCGCTGAAGCAGGCGGGACGCTTCGCTTTCGTCCGTAGCAATCACAATCTTCCGGCAGTCCAGTCTCTCTCCGCTAGTAAGAGTCACACCCGAGGAATCGATACTGATTACGCAGCTCCGGGTCCGCAGCGAACCAGCCTTCAGGCGCTGGGCCATCTGCTGCGGAATCGCGCTCATGCCAGCTGCGGGCAGGGCAGCATATCCCAGCGAAAACATACGAAACACAAATTCAAACTTGCGGCTCGACGTTGCAAGATCGGTCTCCAGAAAAATGCCGCCCAGAAACGGCCGGAAGAATTCAAAGATAATCCTGTCTGAAAACTGAAGTTCTCGTAAGCGCTGAAGCGTTGTGGTCTCAGGATGGGCAAGGACTTGCTCTAGGGACGGCCCGCAGACGCGTTGGCGCAGCCGCAGGATACGAAGCTTATCGGCAAACGTCGTCACCGGAGCAAGCAGCGTCGATAAAGCTTCTCCTGGTTCCCGCATGGGATCGGCAAGCGCATAAAAATAATCGCGAGACCGCACGAGAGCTCCAGCACGAAACGATTGAAGCTGAAGAGGTTTGTAGTGCAGCGTGCGGGCTGTTTGAGGATACGCTGTCAGCAGGACCTGGAAACCCCGATCCAGGCGGAAGCCGTTCTCCACGTCCGTATGGACCCGGCCCCCAACACGATCCGATCCTTCCAGCAGCGTGTACTCGATGCCCTTTTCCTGCAACCGGAGCGCGCACGACAGTCCAGCCAGCCCCGCCCCAATGATGACAACCGAAGATGCAGCCATGCGGATCTCAGCTATAGTACCGGCGAATTGTCGTCGAGCAGAGCCGCCCGCACAATCTTGATCGGCGGAAAGCCTTGGCGCATGAAGTCATTGTGGAACTTCTCAAGTGAAAAGCTTGCCCCTTGCCGGGCCTTGAGGTCCGCGCGAAGCTTCAGAATCTCCAGCTTACCCAGCGTGTAATACAGATACGTCGGATCAGAAGTACCGCGCTTGGTTTCCACTTCGCCTGTTTCTTTCGACTGATAGCCTTCCTTTTGAAAAAACGCAATGGCCTGATCGGTGGTCATCTGGCCCGTGTGCATTTTGATGCCCGCAATAAATCGCGCATCACGCAAAAGCGCATCCTGCAACTGGCCGAGATGAATCATGTTTGCCTGCCGAGCATCCGCCGCTCCAGTGCCCGGCTGTCCAAAACCTTCTTCCAGCATCATCTGCTCACAATAATGCGCCCAGCCTTCCGAGTTGGAGGAAGCGCCCAGTATTTTGCGAACCTTGCTCGGAGCCTGAGGCACCCACAGGAACTGAACATAATGGCCGGGGTAAGCCTCATGAATGGACGTGCTCACAATCGTCCCAAAGTTGAACATGTGCATAAACCCCTCTGTGCGTTCGGCGAGCCACGACTTTTCAGGCAGCGTCACGTTGAAATAAGCTTCCTTGGCCACACGCTCATAAGGCCCAGGCGTGTCCATAGAAGCAAATGTTGTGGCGCGCATAAAAGGCGGTGTCTCTTCAAGAGTAGGCCGCAGGTCGGAAGGAATGGTAATGATGTGCTTTTCTTGAATGAATCTGATAAGACCCATAAAAGTATCCCGAAAGCTCTGGAGGAGCTGTGAGGGAGAGGGATGATCGCGGCCCAGCTCCAGCAGGATCTGTTCGGGCGTCTTGGACGGATCGACCTGTGTGGCAATCCGCTGGAACTCCACTTGATTCTTGTGGAGATCAGCATAGCCAATATTCAGCAATTGTGAAAGCGGAAGGTCAACCATTTCGTCATAAGCGAGCTTTCTGCTAAACACGTCCGCGCCAATGCGGAAATCGCCACGCGAGCGCGGAAGCACCTCCGACCGCAGCCACTCCCGGTACTTCTCCAAAGCGTTCAGTAAATCGGCGTTTGCCTTGGCGAACTCGGCTTTGAGTTGCGGCTCCTGAACATCAGCAAACGCCGCGGGAACGTCGTTGCGAATGAAATCGATGTTGCCGGGCAACTGCTCCAGCGCGATCTCCGTGGAGATCCGGGGCGGATTTTGAAGATTCTGGTGCGCGGCCGCCAAAAAAGCGTGTACTTGCTTTTCACGCGCAATCAGGGATCGAAGGCGCTCCTCAGGCGGAGCAAATTTGCGCTCCATCAATGTAAAAAGGCTGGCGGTAATGCCGCTCGAATACGTATCAGGATTTTTCTCCCAGGGCCGGATCGTTTCGAGCGTTAGCAGCGTGGAGTGTATGTTATTCAACACTAGCTGCCGGTCCGCTCCATCAGGAGGAAACGCTGACACCTTGCGCTCAAAATCATGAAGACGGGAAATCTGTTGTTGAATTGTTGCCCGCGACAGATTTTCCAGTTGGCTATCGAACTGATGAAAGCCAAGAGCCGTAGCTTGGCTTGGCTGATATTTCAAATAGACCTGGTCGAAATATTGATCCGCCAGCGCACGAAACCCTTCGGCATTCGTCTGCGCTGTGATTTGGGTGACAAAAACAGCAAAGATCGCGCTTATAAACCTCAAAAACCCACCTTTTTCTGTCGGAACTGTACCCTTTTATTACTAACATCCCTCAAAATAGGGGGATTGGAGATGTTCTTTTGTCCCATTCCTTTTATGAGGGGGAACCCTCGTCTAGAATAAATGACAGTGGTGAAAAGCAGTGAAGCCTCAAGCACTTACCGGCTCTTGATTCTCGTTCTCTTGCTTCGTCCTGTGGGGAACTTATCGCTCGCCTGGGGCATGAAGCATTTCCCTCAGATCGTCTCCATCAGCCCTCTCCCCTATCTGCAAGCGATGCTGAACCCCTACGTGGCTATTGGCATTGTTTTGCTCATTCTGGCTCTTTTGGTCCGAATGGCTCTACTGAGCCTCGCTGATTTAAGCTACGTCGTGCCCATGACTGCGGCCGGCTACATTATTTCCACTGCTTTGGCTGAACTTTTTCTCAAAGAGCATGTAAGCGCGAAGGGCTGGATCGGGACGCTATTAGTCTTTCTCGGGACAGCCATTGTAGGACCGACGTCACGAACCACCATACGGCCCTCTAGTAAGACTAATAGTCTGGAAGCTGTTACCTGTTTACAAACCCATTCGTCACAATAGGGGCGCCTTCTCGCTTGGTAGGAGATTAGCCGAATATTTGGTGTTTATACAAGAAAAGGAGACTTTTTAGTACGAATGAAGATCAGTGTGCTTGGTGGCGACGGTTATTGTGGTTGGGCGACGGCGTTGTACTTATCTCAACGAGGGCACTCGGTTTCAATCATTGATAATTTTGCTCGTCGGCAATGGGATCACGAGCTTGGTGTGCAAACTCTCACACCGATTCGACCTTTAACTGAGCGCTTACGGGTATGGCAGCAGCTAACCGGAAACGTTATTGAGCTTTATGTTGGTGATGTCACCGATTACGATTTTCTCGCTTCCACCATTAAGTTATTTGAGCCTGATGCCGTCATTCACTTTGCTGAACAGCGCGCGGCTCCTTATTCGATGATTGATCGTAAGCACGCGGTATTCACACAAGTTAACAACGTTGTAGGGACATTAAACCTGCTCTTCGCGTTGCGCGAACTGCAGCCTGATTGCCACTTAGTAAAGCTAGGAACGTTGGGTGAATATGGAACGCCCAATATTGATATCGAAGAAGGCTATATAGAGATTGAGCATAGAGGACGTCGCGATGTGCTTCCATTTCCAAAGCAGCCGGGTTCGTTTTACCATCTTTCGAAAGTTCACGACAGCCATAACATGATGTTTGCCTGCAAGATTTGGGGGCTGCGCGCCACGGATCTTAATCAAGGCGTGGTCTACGGCACAATGACAGATGAAGTCGCGATGGATGAGTCGCTCCTGAATCGGTTCGACTATGACGAGGTTTTCGGAACAGTGCTGAACCGGTTCTGTGTCCAAGCTGCTATTGGACACCCTCTCACTGTTTATGGCCAAGGAGGCCAGACGCGTGGATTTCTTGACATTCGCGATACGGTAAGATGTGTTGAACTGGCCTGTTTAAACCCTGCGGCTCCCGGTGAGTGCCGCGTGTTCAATCAATTCACAGAGCAGTTCTCTGTGCTCGAAATAGCCCAGCTGATACAAACCGCGGGCCAAAAGCTTGGTTTGCCTGTAGAGGTGGAACATCTGCCCGATCCTCGTGTGGAAAAGGAAAATCACTACTATAACGCCAGACATTCCAAGCTGATTGATTTAGGTCTAAGGCCACATTACTTGTCGGATTCCTTGCTCGACTCACTAATGAATATCGCGGTAAAATACCGGGATCGAATTGACACTTCCGTACTTCTGCCGCAAGTAAACTGGCGTAGCGCCGTTAATGAACGAAAGCGGCAGGTGAGTATGCCAGAAATGACAGAACTGGCTGTCAGTGAGAATTAGCAAAGTTCCATTTGCTTTAGGTTTTGACCGGAGTCGAGTTAGCCGGGACCAGCATGCCGTTGCGAATATAGTAACTGCCGCCACGCCATCGAATTGTGCTTCGCAGAAAGCTTGTTACCCACAGCAAAAAAGCAAGCGCATCCCATGCCACGATGAGCGGCATGGTTTTCAGGAATGCTGGTCTTTTTAAACCCCAAACCCCAATCGTCCAAGTCATAGCGATTCGAAGGGCCAGATAAGTGCTGAAAAATCCCAGTGCAATGAATAATGTGGGTTTCACCGCGATTGCAATTAAGCACCACGGCAAGCCTTGCGTGAAGACCAAGCCGAGATGGCCCAAGGGACGCATATTGCGCATCACTACCAGCCATCGCATACGCTTGTAAAGTAAATCGCGGAGCGATTGATAGTCCGCAACCGTTTCGATTGTGTAAGGTAAAAGCCGTACTTCGTATCCGGTCTCGGCGATCAGACGACCTACTAGAAGATCATCAGCCGGCTTGTTTTCAATCGCGCCGTACCCCCCGAATTTAGCCAGGTGTGCGCGAGTTGTTGTGATCGTCGGGCCTAGCGCGAATTTAACTCCCTCTAACTGTTTGGCTACCAGTAAGCCCGCATAAAAGTCGGAGACCATGCCAATCGATTGCAGGCCATCAATCAAAGTTTTCTCGCCAGTGGAAACGTAGAAGCAGGTAACGGCGCCTACCGTTGCATCCGCCAGAGGTGAAACTAAATTACGCAGATAGTCGGGTTTTACGCGCGCGTCACTATCACTAATCACTAGGTGCTCATACTGAGCTTCATCCGCGAGGCGCGCCAGTTTAGCCACTTTATCGTTTGTCGCCTTCCGCCCGGAACCGAAGAGGACTCGTATCTGCCGGTCTGGAAAATCGCGCTGCAACCTTTCGATGACCGGCATCGCCGGATCGTCATTGGAGTCCACGCAAAAAACTACTTCATACTCGGGATAGTCTTGCTGGCAGAAGCTGGCAAAGTTTTCGTAAGCGTCGGGATCAAGGCCGCGTACCGGCTTTAAGTTGCTGATAGGCGGTGTAAAAGCGGAGTTCTCCGGAAGAGCGAATGTGGGCTGCCGAAAAAACCGCCAGGAACTATATAAAACTAGAGCGTAATAGATGAAGGGAAAGGAAGCGACCCCAAGCAGAATTAGGGCCAGTATTTCGAAGGTCATTAAACCTCTTTCTTAATGCCATTTACCCGTCCCGATCGTGCTTGCAAGCCCCAACCGAACTATAACAAATTGCCGGAAGCGCAGAGCTGCTTCTGAGAAAGCACTGCTATCGTAGAAATTGCGGAAACTGTCCTCAGGCGTTCTATTTGTCCAGCATCGTTCCCAATGTGCCAAAAGCAAGTCAGTCAATTGGAAGCACAGTACCAGATTCTGATAGCTTCAGTCAAAAAAGCTTCCTTCCCTATCTATTGGTCATTATCTTTGCAGCGGTTATCTATTTAGGCTGCATTGTGTCACCGCCCTCTTTAATGGACGATGTTGATGCTGTGCAAGCACAAATCGCTCGGAACATGCTCGCTTCGGGTGATTGGGTTTCGGCTCGGCTGGATGGCGTGCTGTATCTGGAGAAGGCGCCGCTCATTTACTGGCTCATTGCGCTCTCTTATAAGATCTTTGACGCTTCTGATTGGGTTGCCCGAATACCTGTTGCTCTCTCCGCCGTGATGCTTGCGTGGCTTACGGCCGCGTTTGGCATATGGGCTTTTGGCAGAAGAACTGGATTCTACGCAGGACTATGCATTTCAACCTGCCTTGGCCTCTTTCTATTTACCCGCATTCAGATTCCTGATGTGATTCTGACACTTACCATTGCAGGAGCCATGTGGAGCTTTCTTCGTGCATTGGACGAAGAAGAAAGACGGCCGCGCTTGTGGGCTTGTCTTTTTGCCGCGAGCATTGGCGTTGGTTTACTGCTCAAAAGTTTGATCGGCGCAGTGTTTCCAATCGGCGCTGGATTGATTTATCTTTCATTGACAAGGCAGTTATTTGCCGCACGCGTCTGGAAGCGGCTTCGCCCTTTTAGCGGGCTGGCTGTTGCGCTTGCGATTGCTGCTCCCTGGCATATTTTGGCAATCCTGCGCAACCCTCCCTATTTTGATTTCACGCTGCGCAGCGTACCTGGTGAGTACCACGGCTTTTTTTGGTTTTATTTCATCAATGAGCAGCTATTACGGTTCCTGAACATGCGTTATCCGCGCGACTACAATACAGTACCGCGTTTATGGTTTTGGCTGTTTCATTTGCTCTGGCTGTTTCCATGGAGTGTTTACCTGCCTGCGATTTTCAAGCTCTCCTACAAGCCGAAGGACCGTGCCGGCAGGACACGTTTATTATTACTTTGTTGGACTGGTGTCATTCTTGTGTTCTTTACATTCTCAACAACACAGGAATATTACTCAATGCCGTGTTATCCGGCGCTGGCGCTGCTCCTTGGATGCGCGATGGGTAGAGGTGGCATATGGATTCGGCGCGGTACAGTGCTTCTGTCCATTCTAAGTGGATGTGCCGCTATATCTGCACTTACTATTTTGTTTCTGGTCCGTGGTTTTGCTGCGCCTGGCGATATAGCAGGCGCATTGAGCGAGCATCCGGAAGCATATACTTTATCGCTCGGACACATGGAAGACCTTACATTAAGGTCTTTTGCCTATTTACGGCTTCCGCTTGCAGTGGCCGCTATGGCCTTCTTGATAGGCGCGGTAAACGCAATTCGCGGCTCCGATAGACGGGCTTTTCTGATAGCTGGTCTAATGATGGTGCTTTTCTTTCATGCAGCCCGTCTGGCTCTGATTGTGTTTGACCCTTATCTGTCTTCGCGGCCGTTAGCTGAAGCTCTGCTTCGCTCACCGTCAGGAGAACTGATTGTTGACCATCACTATTACACGTTCTCGTCCATATTCTTCTATACGGACCGAAAAGCTCTCCTGCTGAATGGGCGATTTAACAATCTTGTATATGGTTCCTATGCGCCGGGAGCACCTTCCATATTCATCAATGATGCTGATTTCAGCCGCTTATGGCAGGAAGCAAAACGGTATTATATTGTGGCAGAACTGCCGGGTGTGCAGCGTATCAAACCTTTGGCGGGACGGGCGGGGCTAAACATTGTAGCTGTTAGTGGCGGGAAATTTCTCCTCACCAATCATCCGCTACTAACTACAAAGTTATTGCATTGATTTATCTGGCTAAGCTAAATTCTCAGGCATCAGCTTTGTTTGTTTTTAGCCGTGCCTGAGAATTCACTGTTAATTGTTAGCTAATTAGTCCGGAACTGACCGGTTGGCTGTTCCACCGCACAGTTCACACGATACATATAAGTTGTTTTCGGAGATAAACCGCTAATCTGAACTCCACGTGTTCGATCGGTTCCGGTGTCGCTGACGCGAGTAAACCCATTAATCAGCTTAGAGTCATTTACATCGTAGGCTTTGTAATCAACCGGGCAGGCTTGCGCATCAGGTGCCACAAAAGCAACCATGGCGGATGAAGCCGTAATCTTATCTGGAGGCGTGCCGATCAGGGTTACCTTACCTTGTGCCGACTCAAATGCTTGAACATCAATGCCAACATCCTTGCCGTCTGTGCCCTTATACTGTCCTCCCGAAATATAAGGCGAATCACTACGGAGGTGAAAGTCGCCGGGCGTTGCGGAATACGCGGAATCAACGGGAAAGCTGTTCAACTTAAACCATTTCGTGTTATTTAGATCCGTCCAAGCTGGTACGTAATTCGATTGTGAAATATTGGGGTACCACAATCGAATATCGGAGGGTTGCGTGTTACTGGCGTAAGTCTGATTTGTTTGGCTGGATTTATTGATGCCAAGGCTGTCAAAAACTGACCAGTTTGCAGGATAAAGCAGGTTGTTCTTGAACGTGTAATTTGCCCAGAGGCAATTGATGGCTGCCTCTCCGTTACGCTGCGGACAGCTATGCTCTCCTGAGATGCCCTGATATGCAGAACTGATGGGAAGAATGTTATTTGTGATGGTGACGCCCTCGGAACGCGTGTTATATAGCCAGAAGAGAACACTTTCTTGTCCTCGCATCGGAAGAATCGTGTTGTGATCAATGATCAAATCTTCCGCGCCGGATGCCCCCTGAATAAACCAAGCATCACCTGCGGAAGCATACTTTATCGAGTAAGGACCAATGTCCCAGATCAGATTATTGGCAATACGCTCCCGCGCGGGAGGCGGCGCAATCGTAAACGTGTTTGTTCCATAGGCAGTTGCCGCATTAAATACTCCGGGACTATGCCGCACTTCATTGTTCTCGAAATTAATGTCGTGGACGCCGATCGTGAGATTACTAAAGGAAATTGCCAGTGAGCTGTTAACAGAATCGTTCCAAGCATTTTCGAATACACTGCCGCCAATGTAAATTCGATGTCCGCCCTTCCATTCCAGTTTCTGGCGTGAGAAGTAGCGATTGCCATCAGAGTCAGGGCTGCCCAGCCATGTATACGTAGGACTAGTAAATGTATCACGATAGTAGTAGTAATCACCTCTCATGGCCCATGTTCCTCCCAAATCATCGTGGTGCCACTCATTTCCAGACCCTTCAATTTTCGTGTTAATGAGCGCGTAAGGACCTGGACCCACTCCGCCCACCATGCATTGGCAGCCCTCTACATTACCCCAGCGGGAGTAAGCAAGCTCGCCTGAATTGAAGCCATTTGCAGGAGCGTAAGCGTTCGCTAGCGTTCCATCCGGCCTAATATCAGCGCAACCAATAATTCCGGCGCTGGATGTCATGCTTCCATCGCCTAAATCCGTTGGAGTCTGCGGCCATCCGTCGCGACTGTCGCAAGTACCGCTGACTCCTCGATAAGTAGCCGCCGATTCCAGGGGACCGTTCCAGGAGCTATAGTTTTGATAAAAGTTATCCCGGTATGGAGATCCGACCGTATCAAATTTACTGGCGCGATACCAAACACCCGCGTTAATCGCCACGGGAGTGTCGAAGTACATCGTCTGCCATCCCGTGCCGGACACACCGGTAAACGTTTTGCTGGCGAGAGACACCCCGGAATCACTATACAGCGTGCCGAGAGGAGCGGGGTCCGTGTCCGCCGCTACGCGGTAGTAGCGGATACCGAGGATGTAACCGTTCTGGGCGCTTTTAAATTTAATGTCGGTCTCATAAGGACCGGGCGCAAAAGATTCATTCGGGATCGGTTCGGGCGCGTTCGCGAGCAAGCTGACAGAACCGGTCCGGCTCGTGGTGGCGCTGAAGATCGGATCAACCCAATAGAGCGACAAGCCGTTTTCGTTGGTCGCGAGCTGATGAGAGCCAGGCGCGTAGTGCGAGGCAGATTCCGCTTGCGTCGTAAAAATATGACAGGGAGCGCCAGAGCACACACCGGATACTCCGGGGGGAAGAGAGATATTCAAGTTCCCCGCAAAATCAAAGTAGTTGAAGATTCGTTTTTGTGAATCGGGAGCGCCGGTAAGAGTCACCGTCAACAAGGACGGCAACACCCCTCGACCGGAGCCAAAGGACGTCTTACCCGGCTCAATGTAATAGACGGTTGTTCCCAGACAGGCGCAGGCGGACGCAAGTAGTAAAGAAATAATTCGTTTCATAATTCTCCTTATTGGTGAACGGACAGCCCGAAATTGTACTGCCGGAATAAGTGCATATCGGATATATAGCTATCTACAATGCCCATATTGGCCCCATTCCAATCGATCACCCGATACGAGCGAAAGGGCGTCGGATAGCCGTGAATCCAGCACCGATCGAAGATGATATTTTCGCTGGACTGATCCGTGGAGATTAACTGCATTCCGGGAGGCGGATCATTGGAATGAGCTGCTTGCGGATAGGGCTGATAAGTAAATTCGATTCCGACAAAACGGATATTTGAGATGAGGTAACGATCGGAACCGTCGGCCGCGTCTCCGCCAATCGTATTAAACATAATATGGCGGTTATCGGCGTACCCTAAAAACGAATTAGGAGCCTGAATTCTTGCCATTTTAGGTGCCCAAGCCGGACTTACACGCACATGTTCCGGCACGAACTGGCTATCGGGTGTAGCTGTGCGGATGATGACCCACTTCAGCTTGCGCGGCCAAGGAGCATACTCGATATTTCCCGCTCCTTGATCCGAAAATCGCCAAAGCTGGCCGCCCTGCGAGAATGGCGCGTTGTAGTAAACCTGAAATGTATTTGTATCGATGACGTGTACGTAATAGGGCTGTCCTAGGATGATGGGACCCTGGGTAAGACTTCCACAACCAGTTCCTGGCAGGCAACTCGGGTTGTAGCGATAAAGTCTTAGGCTCCAGATGATTTGATTCCCCTCATTGAAGCCATGATTGGGGGAAGTAATGTAGTAATTGGAAGTATTGAATGCGCTCGGGGCGAGCGTTACTACATCTGGCGGTATCGTGGACGGGCGAAGCACTCCGGTACAAACCGAACCTGCTGGAACATTGATAACCGTTCCTTGTGTATTTAGTGCGCCTAAAGCAGTGTTGAGAGCGTTTTTAAGGCTGGAGCAATCATCATTAGAGGCAACGCTGACCGTCGCATACCCGGTAGTGTCTGGATAGTCCGTATCGAAGCGCTGTGGAGGAATGGGCAGAGCAGGATGCATGGCAGGCAGCGTAGACGTTGTCAGAATCGTGCCTTGCCCGCTTGACCAGTTTTGCCCATCCGAGGACCCTTCCGGGCAAACATCATAGCTAGTATTGGGAAGCAGGCCACCGACTACCGCGCTGTGACGCTGTAAGTTGCTGCCTCCCTCCGTTACCACACCACCCGTACCGCTTTCGCAAGTGCCGGGTGATTGAATTGTCCTTAATCGTTGGTAGTTCCACGGGCCAACGGTGGAAGAAGGTTGAACTGTCTGCCATTGCAGGCGTGCGCCGGAATGGGATATTTGGTCAACAGCGATACTGCCGGGAACCACGGCAGGCACTTGTGCATAGGCGATGGCAGCCGTAAGGAAGAAAATAAATCTTTTCACGTTGATTCGCCTTGGATGTTACTGGCGGGCTGTTATATGTCTTCATGAAAAGTGGTTCAACTTCTAGCAAACAAGGCACTTCGATGTCAAGCAAATCCTGTTACTGTGTTTTGAGCACGATTTGATGCTTTGCTCAAACCGTAGCTGGAACCCGGCGGCGCGAAGCAAGAAGGTGAGCTAGGGCGCGGCAGTCATCCGCCATTTGCCTGAACTGCTCGGGATCAAGCGACTG
>JBJMGL010000111.1:0-5692 GCA_045807985.1 Bryobacteraceae bacterium | reverse complement strand
CAAAAACTTCTCCGCAGCCGCCTACTTCTTCGGACGCCAATTGACGGAGCAGGAGCACGTTCCCATCGGCCTCATCGACTCCACCTGGGGCGGCACGCCCGCCGAAGCCTGGACCAGCCTCGACGGCCTTTCTGCCGACGCCGGACTCATGCCGGTCTTTGCCGCACGCGCGCAAATGATTAATGAACAAGCGGATTTTGGAGCCATGAAAGCAGCGGAAGAACGCGAGGATGCAGCAGCCCGCAAGGCAAACCAACCACCACCCAAACATTCCTGGCACCCTGATCCCGCTTCCTGGGCTCCCTCGTGGCTGTACAACGGCATGGTTGCCCCCGCTATCGAGTACCCCATCAAAGGCGTCATTTGGTATCAAGGTGAGTCGAACAGCGCAGTCTCACGCGCTCCTTTGTATGCCAAACTCTTTCCCGCGCTCGTCAACGACTGGCGCACGCACTGGCGCGAAGGCAACTTCCCATTTCTCTTTGTCCAGCTTGCCAACTTCAAATCGGGCGACAGCGAAAAGTGGCCCATCATCCGGGAAGCCCAACGGCGCACGCTTTCCCTCGTAAATACCGGCATGGCCGTTACCATTGACATCGGCGACCCGGACAACATACACCCGGCCGATAAGCAAAGCGTTGGTGCACGTCTGGCATTAGCAGCGCGCGCCCTGGCCTACGGCGAAAACATCGAGTACTCCGGCCCGCTCTTCCGCCAAACCAGCCTCGATAAAAATGGCATGCGGGTCTGGTTTGATCACGCCGCCGGACTCACGGCAAAAGGCGGCGCGCCTTCCGGCTTCGAGATTGCCGGCGAAGATCATCACTTTAAACCCGCCACCGCAACTGTCGACGGCCAAAGCATTCTCGTGACCAACTCGCAGGTCGAAACGCCCCGGTATGTACGCTACGGCTGGACAAGCGCCCCGGTTCTCAATGTCTACAATTCCGCTGGACTACCAGCCTCGCCCTTTACTTCGGAACCCATCATGCCGCTTCCTTAAATACTCACACTGAAAAGAAAAAGCGGCAAAGCATCTCTGCTCACCGCTTTCCCAAATTGCAATACTGATCCAAAAACTAGTGAGGAGGGCCACCGGAATGGCCGCCCGGCATACCACCAGGACTGCCGCCACCGGCAGGCATGCTGGGAGGAGGGCCACCGGAATGGCCGCCCGGCATACCACCAGGACTGCCGCCACCGGCAGGCATGCTGGCAGGACCACCACCAGGATTGCCCATAGGCATGCTGGCAGGACCACCCATGTGCCCACCGGGCATACCACGCCCATTCCATCCTGCACCCTGATCAGCCGGAGCCGTAGCAGGACCATAGTTCGGAACAGGAGCGCCAGAACCAGTGCGCAAGCCTGACTGCATCATGCTACGTGCAGCCGCCATACGAGCCTCGTGATTAGCCCAAGGCGAAGCCGTAATCATTCCCACAGCCGCTGGAGCATTGGGGTTGATCGGGACATTAGTCACGATTCCATTACCGCCCGCTACCCGGCCTCCTTGCCATCCGTTAATCGGACCACGGTAGACCCGGCCCGAACCATAGACACCCCCGCGGTAGACTGGTGCGACTATCACCGGAGCGCCTGTCACTAATCCAGGGGAATAAAATCCGTAGCCGAATGGGCTGTAAAACGCCCCCGCACCAGGCAGCCAAGCCCAGGAATTAAACCCATTGTCCCAGTACCAGCCTGGACTATTGAAGCCATTAAAGCCAAAGCCACGCCATCCGCCCACGCTGCTGTTATAGGCAGTTTGAGCTACACGATAACTGGCAGCTGCCACATACTCGGAACGCACATTGCTCCACGCGTAAAGGTTGCTTTCCTTTTTCGCATCGAACTTCTCTGCCCTCAAATCCTCGGCCAAAACCGTTTGCTTTCCTTTTTTCAGGTTGATCTTACGGTCGCCAAACGCCACTAACGCTTTGCCATCCAACACAGCCGCCGTCGGCGGATCGTCGGCTGTAAAACGGTAAAGCCCGTTCTTCTCAATAGTGGTAGAGCTTCCGTGGTCAATGATTTGGATACTGTTATCCTTCACCAAACCAGTCACCTCCAGCATCACCTCACCACGGCTCACCTCCACTTGCGTGTTCGTCAGCGATGGTGAAATCATGCGAACCTGGCTATTCTCGCCCACCCGCAAAAACACCCCAGGCGTCAGCAGCACTTCCGCTTTGCCAATATCCGTAGACAAGGTATCATTCGCATCCAGGAATACTGACTTAAACTTCTTATCTGAAATCGGCTTACCATTCAGGAAAGCATTGCCTTCAATGTAGTTGACTGCTCCAGGCTTTGCGGAAATCGTATAAGCCTGCGGCATCGCGTACACAGCCGCCAACAGCAGCCCTGAAAGGACCAGCACCGGTCTCTTCCATACGCGTCCCATGTTTTAACTCCTTACTATCCTGCCCGGATCAACTCCGTCAGGAACCCCACTAACTTAGATGCCCTAAAAAACGTTTACGTTCCCAAACAAACGCTCACCGAATACCTTTATCACAAAAATTCGAGAAGCTTTGCCGTACACTCGGCCTAGATGACCATTCCCCAGATCCCAAGGGAGGTCGCTGTGTTTGCGGTATTAGCGGCCCTGCTGCTCCTATGGCTGCTCTTTGGAAGGCGCAAGCCATGGCTCGCCCACATCCGTAGCAAGCCTCTCCTGACCGACAACGAACTGGAGTTCTTCAATCGCCTCACGCGCGCCCTGCCTCGTTACTACATCTTCCCGCAAGTTTCATTAGGAGCGATCATGGATGCAAACCCCGATCTCCCCGCCAAGCAACGCTGGATCATCCGCTCGCATTTTGATCGCAAAATCGCGGACTTCATCATCTGCGAACCCCGCACCCTAAAAGTTCTCGCCATCATTGAACTTGACGACCGCACCCACGACACTAAGCGAGACCGCGAACGTGATGCTATTACGCAAGCCGCTGGCATCCGCACCCTCCGCTACTCGTCGCGGGAGAAGCCCTCCATTGCCGAAATAGCCAAAACCTTCAAACGCGCCTACGCCGCTATACGCTAGTACGGAGTTTACTGCACATCCACGTTCTTCGCGCACTAAACAACAACGCAAAAGAAAGAGCAAACAACCATCGGATAAAGCTGAAGAGCAGCTTAACTTTATCAAGCTGCTCTTTGTTGGTCTTGAGTTATCATCGGTGTCGGCAACTCCAAACAGCCACAAGTGTATGACCCTAGTCTGCCCTTTTTCCTTTATCGCGGCTGCGGCATTGGAGTTTGCGGCATTGGAATTACGACTGAGGGTCCTTGAGCTTTCATGGCAGCGGCAGCCCGCGCATCACCATCGCTGGAGGAGGATGACTGGTTCCTAAGCAAATGGCCTTTTGCTGCTGCCGACGTCGGTCCGGGATCATACCCAAAGTAAGGCCCGTACGCTTTGGCATTTTGGTAATTGAGATCGGCATTGAACGTCCAGATCGAGACACTTCCGTTGGTATTCTTCCAGATCAAACGCAAGTCATATGGACTGGCAGTGCCGACGCTGAGTGTTTCCGGGATCCAGCCGTAATAGGGGTCGGTAGTCACACTATTACCGAATCCTAGGTTTTGGTCTAGCCACCATAGGGCTGCTTGCCCATTGGTATTTCTCCAGAGCAAATACGTGCGGTTATTGCTGCTCACGGCAAGGCTTAACGGGGTCCATCCGTCATACGGTCCGTAGATATGGGAGTCAATATAATTCAGATTGGCATCAACTCTCCATACAGAAACACTTCCGTCGGTGGCTCTCCAAAGCACGCGCGTGTAGCCGTCAGTGCCCACGCCGCTAGTTTGCGCAGATAAGGTACCGGGCTGGATAGCAGCCCACACGACAGCAGCCGCTGCCGTAAGAAACAACTTTTTTAAACTCATCATGACTTCCTTTCAGAAGGAAACTCCTGAAACTGGAGTTACCTTTGGTTGCAGTGCCCTTATTTCCAGACTGTCTCTTCCGATCTACGGTTTCTTAGAGGAAAAACAGTATAAGCCTTCGCGAGTTCCACAAAACCTCTCATTCTATTGCCAAATTCTCAGGTAATCCCTGGATTTCTTTGCTTCTTCGCAAAGGAATCAACCAAAGGCAAGACAACAAAACACCCGTTGCTCCCATCCACAAGGTCAACGCAATCCCAAACCGCTCAGCCAAGAATCCGCCGCACAATGCCCCGAAAGGCAGCATCCCTCGCGAAGCTAACTGCATGGCCGCATTCACACGACCGATGACCTGCCCAGGAGCCAATAACTGTCGCAGCGTCGTCTCATTCACGATATAAATCGTCCACATCATGTCTCCAACAAACTGCTGCAGGCAAAGGCAAACAAATCCGGCCTGCGGAAACTGTGACGACAATGGAATCAGGCATTGCGCGCAACCGACCAGCACGGCTGTCAACCAAAAGGTCCGTCCCACACCGTGTCTGGTTGATAACCGTCCCGCCACGGCCGCTCCCACCAAACCGCCCGCCCCGCCGAGTGCGATAGAGATGCCCAAAGCCGAAGTGCTCAAATGCACAACTCGAATCGCATTCAGCAGGTATAAAGGGAAGATAAACCCCATTGCCAGGAATGCTGTCACGGAACGAAGCAGCAAAGCCCGAAGAGCCGGGTGAGTCCAGATAAAGCGCATTCCATCCAAAGCCTCCGAGACGACCGGCACATCACCGCTCCTGCGTTCCGGCGCAGCCTCCAGTTTTTGAATGGCCCAAATGGACAAAGCGGAAACAAGAAAAGATAGTGCGTCCAAAAGAATGGCTATAGGGGCGGTAATCGCCTGCACCAGCACACCCGCTATCGCCGGCCCCAGCATCTCTGCGGCGGAACTCGAAAGGCTCAGCCGCCGATTGCTTTCGAGCAGTTCCTGCGGTTCCACCAGAACCGGCAGATACGACTGATAAGCAACGTCGAACAACACCGTCAGCGTTCCGGCGATAGCGGCAATCATCATCAATGCTGCCATCGATAAAACATGCGTAAACGAAGCCAAAGGAACCAGCCCCAGCAAACCAGCACGCGCCAAATCGGCGGCAATCATCACCGGGCGTTTCTTCCACCGGTCCACCAGAACACCCGCACCCAGCCCGAAAATTAGAACCGATGCACTGCTGATTGCGGAAAGCACGCCCATCTGTGCCGCATTGGCATGCAGAGTCAGCAAGGCCGTTAAAGGCAAGCCTTCGCGAGTAATACGTGAACACACCTCCGAAACGGTCTGCCCCGCCCAAAGCTTCGCGAAATCTTTTTGAGACCGCAAGTTCACTTGAGCTAAGGTAACTCATAAAGGCACAACGGAAGAAACTTTGAGACAAGGGAACGCTATGACAATCAATGCGGCTCTGCGAGGCTTAGCGGCAGGACTGGCCGGAGTAGCTGCCATGACCGCCGCCGAAAAACTGGAACAGGCATTCACGAAGCGACCTGATTCCTTCGTGCCCGGCCACACGTTGGAAAGACTGTTGGGGCTTCCCCACAAACCCGACGACCAAAGACTCCTGCTGAATTGGACCATGCACTGGGGCCAGGGAATCCTACTGGGCGCTGTGCGCGGGTTGATGGCCGAGCGCGGAATACGCGGGCCTGTCGGATCATTTCTGTTCACAAATCTCCGACTCCTGAACGACCAAAGCCTGGAAAATCTGACCGGAGTCGGAGCGCTGCCCTGGACCT
>JBJMGL010000110.1:0-10686 GCA_045807985.1 Bryobacteraceae bacterium | reverse complement strand
CACGTTCAGGCGCGCTACCTGCTTTGCCAACGCCCGCACGCGGCGGAAGTCCGGCATCATCAGGAACTCGGTGTTGATGTAGCGGGTCGCGTGAGTGGGGTCTTGATAGCCGATCATACAGGCGGAATGCTCTTCTTCACGCTCCACTACCACTTCCAGCTTGGCTGCTTTCAGGCGTTCAGCCACGGCGCGAACGTTTTCTTCCATTTGCAGGTCGGTTTTTGCGTCAATGGGCAGCGAAATATCGCTTAGTACTTCCACTACTCTTGGATCGCGGACACGCCGCTCCAGCTTGCGGGAGATTTGCGACAGTTCATCAAGCGACATCAAGAAATTTCGTAGTTCAGCGCCCTCCACCACCACCGGCCCAGTACCGTCCTTGCTGCCCAACTCCACCACTAGATTTTCGGTGGCGCGGCGCAGGATTTCGCGCGTGAACTCCTTGTCGTCCTTGATGTACTTCTCGCTTTTGCCTTTCTTGATCCGATATAACGGCGGCTGCGCCACAAAGACCTTGCCGCGCGTGATGAGCTGCTGCATGTGCCGGAAAAAGAAGGTCAAGAGCAAGGTGCGGATATGCGAGCCGTCCACGTCGGCGTCGGTCATGATGATGATCTTGCCATAACGCAGCTTCGCCATGTCGAAATCCTCGCCCTTGCCGATACCGGTTCCGATGGCTGTGATCATGGCGCGAATTTCTTCGTGGCCCAGCATTTTGTCGTAACGGGCTTTTTCCACGTTCAGGATTTTGCCTTTGAGCGGGAGAATGGCCTGATAGCGGCGGTCACGGCCCGATTTGGCGGTTCCACCCGCTGATTCGCCTTCCACCAGGAAAAGTTCGCAGCGGTCCGGGTCGCGCTCCTGACAGTCGGCCAGTTTGCCGGGCAATCCGCCGGAGTCCAGCGCTCCCTTACGGCGGGTCAGGTCACGGGCTTTGCGGGCGGCTTCACGAGCACGGGAGGCTTCAATCGCTTTCGTGACGATTTTTTTCATCACGTTCGGGTTTTTGTCGAAAAACTCGCCCAGCTTCTCATTGATTAACTGAACGACATAGCCCTGGATATCGGAGTTCAGCTTGCCCTTGGTCTGGCCTTCGAATTGGGGTTGCGGCAGCTTGACGCTGATCACGGCGGTTAAGCCTTCACGCACGTCGTCACCGGTCAAATTTTCTTTCTGATCTTTGATGATTCCGCCAGCAGTGCCCGCCGCATTGATGGTGCGAGTTAAAGCGCTGCGAAATCCGCTCAGGTGGCTGCCGCCATCAACGGTGTTGATGTTATTGGCAAAGCTGAAAACTGTTTCCGAATAGGAATCGTTGTATTGCAGCGCAACTTCAATGGTCAGCTTGCCGCCGTTTTGTATTTCCCGGTCCCCTTCAATGTGAATGGGGTTTTCGTGCAGCACTGACTTTCCGCGATTCAGATGTTTAATGAACTCCGCGATGCCGCCGCTGTAATAGAACTCTTCGCTGCGGACATCATCGCCGCGTTCATCGGTGAGGGTGATTTTCAGGCCTTTATTCAGAAAGGCTAACTGGCGCAGACGACCGGCCAGAGTGTCGAAATTGAACTCGGTAGCGACCATGATGGTCGGGTCGGCCTTAAAGGTAATTTTGGTGCCAGTTTTGCTCGATTTTCCGGTTCTGGATAAAGGAGCTTTTGGGATGCCGCGTTCGTAATCCTGCTCCCAGGTTGATTTGTCGCGCCAGACTTCGAGGTGCAGCGTTTCCGAGAGCGCGTTCACGCAGCTTACGCCTACCCCGTGCAGACCACCGGAAACTTTATAACTGTTGGAATCGAACTTGCCGCCAGCGTGAAGTTTTGTCAGCACGACTTGGGCGGCGGAAACACCCTCGCCTTCGTGAATATCGACAGGAATACCGCGGCCGTTATCCACAATGGTGACGGAGTTGTCGATGTGAATCGTTACGCCGATTTCCGTGCAGTAGCCTGCGAGAGCTTCGTCCACGGAGTTATCAACCACTTCGTAGACCAGGTGGTGCAAACCGCCTTCACCTGTTGACCCGATATACATCGCGGGCCGAAGCCGGACAGCCTCCAACCCTTCCAGGATTTTGATGCTGCTCGAATCGTAATTTTCGTTGTTCTGAGGCATTGTCGCCATAACTCTTGGGAGCGTCCGCGCACTGACTCTTGCCGCCAGCGCGGAGGACGTTGTATCAAACCTTTCTTAACCTTCAGCGGAGGTCATATCCGCATCGGCATAACCACATAGCGGTAGACCGTCTCCGCAGACCCGCCATGCGGCCGTAATTCACCAGCACTGTTCGCATCCTTGAAATGAAACTCAATTTCGCTCCCCTCCGCATTGCGCAAGAAATCAAGCAAGTACTGGGCGTTGAAGCCGACCTCGACATCAGGGCCGCTGTAATCAACCGGAATTGTTTCTTCGCTTTCGCCAGTTTCGGAAATGGAAGAGTGTACTTTCAGCTCGCCATTCAGGATCTGTAGGCGAATGGCTCTTGAACGTTCGTCGGCAAATTGCGCCACACGCTCGATAGCCGATCTGAACTCGTCCTTCTGGATAACCAGAATGTGCGGATGTTCCTTTGGCAGTACCCGCTCGTAATCAGGGAAGTTGCCGGTCAGCCTGCGACTGAGCAATGTCCGTTTATCGATCTGGAAAAACAGATGGTTATCATTGCCGGAAAACTGTACCGATTTAGTGGAATCATCGGAAGCCAGTTTCTGAATTTCGCTCATCGCTTTTTTCGGCAGCAATGCCCGGAACGGCTCTTTCAAGCCCGGCAGTTCAACGTTCTTCTCCACTAGAGCCAAGCGATGCCCATCGGTAGAGACCATCACCAGCCCGGTGTCTTTCAGCATTAAAAGAGCGCCATTCAAGGTAAACCGGGACTCTTCCGCCGATATCGCAAAAATCGTACTCGCAATCATCTGCGACAAGATGCTGAGCGGGATCTCCGCCACGCTCTCCGGCATTGGCGGCAATTCCGGAAAACTTTCGCGGGACATGCCGGCAATTCGGGTGCGGGAGCGGCCGCAAACCAGACTGGCCCATTGATTCTCCCCCAACTTTACCTGGACCTCGGAGTCCGGCAGCAAGCGGACATAATCCAGCAGCCGGCGGGCCGGAATTGTGCCCGCGCCTTCTTTCTTCACCCGCGCCGGGCAAGCGCATTTGATCCCCAGTTCCAGATCCGTCGCAGTAAGCCACACCTTGTCGCCATCGGTCTCGACCAAGATGTTCGAAAGAATGGGAATCGTGGTCTTTTTCTCCACCACGCCCTGTGTGAGCCCTAGTTCTTTCACCAGGTCGGACTTGCTAACGGCAAACTCCATAAAGAAAAGTGTAAGCGCTTCTTTTCCTACTATCACTATTCCTAAGAACCTCTTTGTAGAGCTCAAAAAAGAATCGTTTTAGTAGAAGCTGTGGAACTGTTGATTTCTTTCTAAATTATAGCAGGAACTAAACTTGTTTGCTGTTCCGGTTGTGAAAAAGTCGCCTGTCCGGCGCTGAAATTTCCCGGGTGGTCACGTTTTTAGGCAGTTTCGCACAGAAGAAGAGGATGTTTTTGTGGAAAACCAGAACAAGCCTTTGCGAATGAACTGCTTAGCTGGTGGATAAGGCTGTTCAAAACTCTTTCGAATGGGCGTGGAAGAATTTTTTTGAGCACTCCACAAAAATTTTTGTGGATACTATTCCTGCTCTGCCGTTCATTTGCTTTCCACAGCTGACTATTCCTACTATTATGTTTCTAAACTACTAAAAAGAATCGTATTAGTAGAGCCTGTGGAAATGTTGATATCTCTTTAAAGCACACAAATATAAAGGGTTATGGGGATTTTAGCATGTGGAAAAGAGATGTTCCAGTGCTGAAATCCTTATGAGCTTCAGTTTTTAAACAGGCTTTGTCGAGCTGGAAGAAGTGCTGGTGTGGAAAAAGGGTTTAAGCTGAACGGAGTGAATCGATTACGGACTGAACAAGGTTGTTTAAACTATCATCATGCTGACGCAGTTCCTCAATCTTCTGAACTGAGTGCAGCACCGTTGTATGATGCTTCCCTCCGAAGTAACGCCCGATTTCCGGCAGCGAGGCATGTGTAAGCTCTTTTACCAAATACATGGCAACTTGCCGTGGATAGGCAATCTGCCGGGTATTGCTTTTCACCTTAAGCTGAGAAGGCTGCAAATTGAACCGTTCAGCAACTGTTCTTAGAATGGATTCGACTGATATCTTCTTCTCGGCACCCGTGCTGAGGTGCTTCAGCATCTGCTGTGCCATGGAAAGGGTAATAGGCTGTCCTGTGACGGATGAAACGGCAAGCAATCGGGTCAGAGCGCCTTCCAGCTCGCGCACGTTGGACTTCGTTTTCGTCGCGATAAAAATGCGCACATCTTGCGGCAGCAGCACGCCTTCAGATTCAGCCCTTTTATCTAAAATCGCCATCTTGGTTTCAAGATCGGGCGGCTGTACATCAACCATTAATCCCCACTCAAAGCGGGACCGCAAACGCTCCACCAGACCAGGAAGTTGACTGGGCGCCGAATCGCTAGAGATCACGATCTGCTTCTGGTGGTCGTAGAGTTCGTTAAAGGTGTGGAAGAACTCTTCCTGCGTCCGCTCCTTGCCGGCAATGATGTGGATGTCATCAATGAGCAGCACATCGGCTGTCCGGTAATGGCGGTGGAACATGGACATCCGGTCTAGCTTAATGGACGTAATCATCTCGTTCATAAAGCGTTCGCTGGATGTGTAAACTACATTTAAGCCGGAGTAATGATCCAATAGACTACGGCCAATGGCGTGCATTAGGTGCGTCTTGCCGATTCCCACACCGCCATAGATGAAAAGCGGGTTATAGCTGCGCGATGGCATTTTGGCCACGGCCTGAGCAGCCGCGTGCGCCAACTGATTGGAAGAGCCGACGACATATGTGTCAAACGTCAATCGTGGATTTAACCAAGTAACCGTATTCTCAAAGATCGGCTCCGACATTTGAAATTGGTTCGTGGACGTATTCTCAACCGCAGGAGCGCGGGCTGGCGTTACGCGAGCTGGCAGCTCCTCAATTTCATAAGAGACACGCCGAACAGGCAGGTTTAGATCCTGGATCGCGGATCGGATTTGGGAAGAGTATTCCTGGCGAATCCACGTTTCCGTGGTTTGGTCGGGCACGCGGACTGTGAGATCACCGTCACGCATAGCGCCGAGAGTTGTACGGGAGATCCAATTCTGGTAAGCTCCCTCACCTAGCTTGACAGCTAGCAAACTCTTAATCTGTTCCCAAGGATCACCCAACCGCTACACTCCCCCAACACCAATAAACGGCAAAGCTTTCCCACATCTTTTCCACACATGTGGAAAAGCATAACCGCCGATAATGGGTGGTTGAATGAATCGCCAGTTTTGGTAACTAGTTGTAGGCGGAAAAAGGCTCTGTATGTTTTGGCAAGATCAGTCTAGCATAGGCTTCCAGAATTGAAAGAGAAATATAAAACTAAATTAAGGCTAATATTATCAGTCGTTTACCGGGATAGTAATTGTACTAAACTCGTAGTTTTCCAAGGTTCATCCCCTTTTGTTGCTTGGTCTAAGCGCTTCGGTTGCAATCACATGAATTGACTTCACGACAAAGTCGTACGAGAATGTCTTTTAGTACTTTCAGCGGGAGTAACTCAGCTGGTAGAGTGCAACCTTGCCAAGGTTGATGTCGCGGGTTCGAATCCCGTCTCCCGCTCCAGAGCTAATCCTTACCTTTTCTGTATTTCTTCCCACCGTTGTAAATCCGGTCAACTAAAATCTTCGCTTTTCATTTAAATTATTGTGAGGCAAGCATTCCGGCCCCGTTTATGTATCACCTTCGTTTTAGTCCTTCTTTCGACCAGCTCTTTTCTTTGTGCTTCGACAAAGAAGCCCAAAACATTAAGCTTCAGCGCATCCGCCAGCTTACGCCGCTTTTAGTCAACACCTGACGCTTTCAGAGCAGTATCATCACGTTTCCCGAGCTGGTTTCCAAACAGATGGGCAACCGCCGAACTGCTACCGTCTTCCCCGGCTTTAGGGGCACGAGGATGTGCGGTATTCTATCGGTCTAGGATCGCTATTCCAGTCCAGCAAATAGTTGAGAGCACTCAATCCGTAGAGGCACCAGGCCGTCCGCCATAAGGACGTCGTGTACTTCTTTTAGTAAGTCAGCCGTATAGATCCAGGCTTGCTTTCGCGCTGGCCAGATAATCCAACAGCATTTCGTGCCCGTGCGGACCATGCGGTCGGCTTTGTCGAATAGAAAGCCGATAGTCTGTCCGGGCGATAAAACCTCAGTTGCCAGATAGGCACCCTCAATAAGATCGTCCGCATCATAGTGAGCGTTTTGAGAAGCTACAACGATGTCTGGCACAGGCCGGTCTTCGCCGCACCGAACATTCAGCGCTGGAAGAACCTCTAACAAATGGTTTCCGATTTGTTTCTGCAACTCCATTTGAATGCGTTGCTGAACACGCGCGTGGAATCTTTTCGGCAAAGGTTTTTCTATTTCGCGGCCATCGATCAACTCGACATGGTAGATGGGTTCGGTAAGAACCGTGCTCATAAGGCTTTCCTTACAAGTTTACTGGAATTCTTAGCTCAACTTTTCTGTGTGGTTCAAACCAGTTTTCGAGTTGCCGATAATCTGACCCCGGTAGGAGTACCCCGTTTTCGGTACGTAACTAAGCACACCAGCCCGACTAGGAGCAAGGCTACTGAGCCAGGTTCGGGAGTAGTGCTGAGCGTTCCGGAGCCTGCTGTGGAGAACGTGCCGGCAGCCAGATTGATAGTGCCGCCACCGGTGAGCGTTCCGTTGTACCAGAGAAACGAACCGGTGCCCCCTGTGACGTTCAGGACCTGCGTGAAAGGTACGGTGGGAGGAGACGACAGATCATCCTGCTCATGGAGAGTGCCGACGAGCGTGTCTCCATTGGCGAACGCTATCGTGAACGTTCCATTGTTCTCCCCTGTCGTTAAGTTGATGTAGTTCAGTCCCGTCCACTTCATGCTTCCCAGTGGACTCAGGGAGCCAGTGCCGCTACCAATAATCGGTGGATTCGTTGGGTCTCCCGATCCCGTTCCACTGAATGCGTAAGTCACATTGATTGTTGCCGCTTGCACCGTCATAGCCGCGCAGAAGCACAGCACACCGAAAGCACAGGCCGCAGCTTGTAAAGGGGTTCTTAAATCCATGTTTGCTCCTTCGTCCTCTTGCCCTGAGCCTAGAGGAGTCAACAGGGATTATACAGAAGAGAGGTAGTTGAACACGCAGGGTTCGAGCTTTTTACGCCCTGCTCTGCTCCTGAGCTATTTCGACGTTTGCGCGAAGTGCCAGGCGTCGGCTACGATGCGGTCCAGGTCGGCACGTTTCGGCTTCCAGCCTAGTTTTGCTTGCAGCTTTGTGGAATCGGCTACCAAGGAAGGCGGATCGCCTTCGCGGCGTGGTCCCATTTCGAATGGAACTTTCTTTCCCGTCACGCGCTCCACGGCGGTTAGGACCTGCTTGACGGATTGCCCCGCTCCGGTTCCGACGTTGAACACCTCGGATTCCCCGCCCTTCAACAAATGCTCCACTGCGAAGATATGCGCTTCCGCCAAGTCGCTGACGTGAATGTAATCGCGGATGCAGGTCCCGTCTTCCGTTGGATAGTCATCGCCGAAAAGTGTAACCGGCTTGCCGGTTTGAACCGCGCGCAAAATGAGCGGGATCAGGTGGGTTTCGGGGTCGTGCCGCTCGCCCAAGCCCGCTTCCGGTTCCGCTCCGCAAGCGTTGAAGTAACGCAGGCGGATGCTTCGAAATTCCTGGTATTTGTCCAGCCATTCCAAAATCTTTTCCACCATCACCTTTGATTCGCCGTATGGATTAATGGGCGCATAGGGCTGGTCCTCCGTGATGGGAACGCGCTGCGGAGTGCCATAGGCCGCGGCAGTTGAGGAAAACACTATTTTTTTCACGCCTGCCTGCATCATCGCTTTAAACAGCGACATGGAGCCGCAAACGTTGTTTGAAAAATACTTGTCCGGAACTTTGGTCGATTCGCCGACTGCGATATAGGCCGCAAAGTGAATGACCGCATCTACTTTTTCGTCGCGTAACAGCGCCGCTAATTTTTCCGTATCCCGCAGGTTTGCCACGCGCAGAATATCGTCCGGCACCGCCTCTTTATATCCGCGCTCAAGACTATCGACAACGATGACCCGATAGCCCTGCTTCTGTAAAAAATATCGTGTATGGGAGCCGATATAGCCAGCTCCGCCGGTGACAAGAATAGTAGCCAAGCACTTTCGAGTTTAACTGTTGAGATCCTAAAAGCGTATGACTTTGTTAGAGCTTCGAGGCGTGTCCAAGCAATATGGAGAGGAAGGCACGCCCGTTCTAGCTCTCGACAACGTTTCGCTCGACATAGGGGCCGGTGAGTTCGTCGCGCTGGTGGGCCGGAGCGGCTGCGGCAAATCTACTCTGCTGAACCTTTGCGGAGCCATGGACTTCCCTACCTCGGGCGCGGTTCTTATCGGTGGTCGTGATACGAAACGCCTGAATGACGCGGAACTCACCCGTCTGCGCCGCGAAAAGATCGGCTTTATCTTTCAGTCGTTTCAGTTGCTGCATACGCTGACGGTGGCGGAAAACGTGGAGCTTCCCTTACTCCTCGCGAGAAAAAATAATGCCCGCCATGTTGCTATCGAGCGCCTGGGCTGGGTTGAGATGGAAGAGTATGCGCATCGGTATCCGCATCAGCTTTCCGGTGGTCAGCAGCAGAGAGTTGCCATTGCCCGTGCGTTAGCGGGCGGCCCTAGTCTGCTTCTGGCTGACGAGCCTACTGGCAATCTCGACACGACCACCGGCGAACTTGTGCTGGATCTGCTTACCCGGAGCGCTCATGACCTCGGCGTGGCGGTCGTCATGGCAACGCATAGCGCGGAAAGCACCGCCGCAGCCGACCGGGTTGTGAGACTCCGGGATGGACGTATCGCCGCAGTGGAGACTCCGCGCTCCTTGTCAAAGCTCGCATGAGATTCTCGTTTCTTTTATTTCACCGGCTGATTCTTCGTCCCCTGTGGCGAGAGCCTGTCCGCACCGCATTGACGGCGCTTGCGATTGCGCTGGGCGTGGGTGTTGTGGTTGCTATTGACCTGGCGGGACAAGCCGCGGCAGGCAGCTTTCATTCTTCCCTCGAATCGCTAACGGGCAAATCTGATTTAGCCATTACCGGCACGGGCGGCATTGATGAGCAGTTACTTGGCAGGCTTGTGCAGCTTCCCTACCCCTTTGATTTCGCTCCACGTATCGAAGACTTTGCCTCCATTGAAGGCAAAGGTGAAGCGTTTCCGTTTATCGGCATTGATGTGATTGGGCATGGAACCAGTACGGGAGGCCTGGAAGAGTCCGGTGATACGAATCAACCATTCTCCAATGATGCTATTTGGGTGGGACGCCGACTGGGCTTGCGCCCTGGCGATCACGTTCGGCTTTTAATTAACGATACGCTCCGGTCGTTCACAGTCGCTGGAGTGATCAAGTCCACGGGTGAGCTTGGCGAAGACAACGTCATTGTCGCTGACATTGGTCTTGCGCAGGAGGTTACAGGTAAAGCAGGGAAGCTTGATGCCATCGATGTCACTGTTCCATCAAGAGGTACTGTCGATGGCTGGCGCAATATCATTGGACAGCACCTCCCTGCCTTCATCCGTGTTGAGCCGCAAGGCTCTCGTACTGAAGAAAACCGCAAAATGCTCTCCGCGTTCCGCTGGAATTTGCACGTCCTCAGCTATATTGCTTTGCTGGTCGGGGGCTTTCTTATTTACAACACTGTTTCTATTTCGGTGGTGAGACGCCGTAATGAGATTGGCATCGTGCGGGCACTCGGCGCTACGCGCGCCGCTGTTACCACAGGTTTTCTTTCCGAAGCTTTATTTTTTGCTGTGACTGGAACGCTGATCGGTCTCCTGCTCGGCCGTATCATGGCTATCGGCGCGGTCCGGTTGATTGGCAGCACCGTGCAGTCGCTTTATGTCAGCAGTGTTCCCGCGCCTGTCCATCTCACTTTTTCCGCAGCGCTTACCGGAATCGCACTCGGCTTGGGCGTCTCGCTGTTTGCCGCGTTTGCTCCCGCTTTGGAAGCCTCGCTTGTTTCTCCTACCGAGGCCATGGCGCGTGGCCGCGAACAGTATGTAGCTGCGGTTCGTTCACGCCGCACTATCTCTTGGGCAGTTGGCATCCTGCTCGTTGGCGGCGTGCTCACGCAATTGGGGCCAGTTGGCGGTAAGCCGCTGTTTGCTTATGTTTCTGTGCTGCTGCTGATTGCCGGAACTTGCCTTACCATTCCGAATCTCATCAACTCCTTCGCTTCCGTTGCTTACCGCTCGATTCAGGCGCTGTTCGGCGTGGAGGCGCTGCTTGCCTTGCGTGCGTTGCGTGCGTCACTGGCCCGGACCTCCGTGCTTACCGCGGCTCTCGCCACTGCTGTCGCCATGACCGCGAGCGTGGGAATCATGGTGGGCAGCTTCCGCGAAACCGTGTGGTTATGGATGGATAATCAGCTCAAAGCCGATTTCTATTTACGGCCCGCAGGCTCCTCCAGCGCCGACCGTTATCCGACAATGAAAGCTGACATTGCCGACCGGATCGAACGTCTTGAGGGTGTCGCTTCGGTTGACCGTTTCCGCGGCTACCCGAT